>NZ_JBNVZS010000019.1:0-34249 GCF_052527395.1 Legionella pelazae | reverse complement strand
CATCAACGCCTTACGTATAATAAAATCTAATGTCATATCTTACTCTGCTAATTATTTAATAATCTAGTAACTTTGATTGTTTTTAACGAATAGAAACATTTTGGTGCTTAAGTTGTAAATATATATGTTTTTGGAATCAACTAATGATTATTCTTAACATAAGTAATGTGCTAAAATTTATGTCTATTTTATGAGTTAATTTACTATTATCTAGCTCTAATCCTTATTTCAAGCTTAGCTTAGTTACAAGTGACTTTTATATAAATATCACACAGCCTTATCCACAGAAATTGTGAATAATATGTTGCAGCGCGAAATGCTTTACATCAATAAAACTTAGTAATTAATTTGGCCCCTGTCTAAGCCAACATTCTTTTACCAAGCCCTACAGCTTCTAAGCAGCTTGATAAGTATACAAGCCATACTCTAACTCTGAAATAATATTTTCAAGCATAATAAGTTCAGATTGTAATTGTTCATAAACCTGTTGCTGTATATTAATATCCTTATGCCCTTTAGGTAATGATTCCATTGTTTCACAGAGTTTTTCAAATTGTTGACTAATACTTAACCGCAATACATCCGCTTTATCCTGGAGTTGATTTAATTGTCGTGTTTTTTCTCTACGTTTATCAGGTCCTTTTTTAAATGCTGGAGCGAGTTCCTGATTAAGAGCCATAATATCCTTTGTAAGGCTAAACGCTTCTTCCTCTAATTGATTGAGTTGCCGTTTGATAGAATCTAGTAAAGCTTTTTTATCAATACCCTTCTGTTGCTCTTGTAGAGCTAGCTCTAAATATCTTTTTTCACTGTGGATAGATCGTTGAATGTTCCCTAATGCGTTTTGCTTTTGTTTAAGCAAACGGCTTTTTTCGGAATGAGAAGTCATTAAAGAGGAGGCGTCTTGCTCAGTTTTATCAATTGTTAGCTTGTCTGAGGCCTGTTTAAAGTATTGACCGTAATCAGCGTGATTATAAAAGCCCTTCGGTGTACGCCAACGTTTTTCACGCAAAAGCTTAGCAATAATTTGCACCTTATGCTGGATAGTTTTTACCTTCTTTAACTGCTGTTGATTAGTTAACGTAAAAATAATTTCTGCAAAGGTTTGTTCCGGTGATGAAAAGTGAACTTGATGCTCACGACTTAAATTACACATCATGCCCTTAATGTAATTTTTTGTTTGCTTCCCTACTCTCTTCCCTATTAGCTTTTCAATTTTATAGGTCGGGTAAAGTGGTTGATTGTTAAGAGGCTTAGGTAAGTCGTCCACATTTTCTTTAAAACTAACTGTACTGTTAACTAGATAATTATGATCTTTTTCTTTATTTATAAATACCGACTTTTTGTCTTTTTCGATCTCGCCATCTTGATCTAAAAAAGAGCAATGAGTTAGATTCGAGTTATTAGACTTTGTAATTTCAGTTTTTATCTGAAGCAAATCGAGCAGTTTTTGTGTTACCCGGATATAAAGGCGTTTCGTGACGCGAAAGCCCTGTTTAGTCGACGCACTAAGCTTGCAGGTACGCTCAATTAATCCTTTTTGTTCAAATTCTTCCATGTAGCGACTAATGGAGCGTTCTGATAAAGATAAGTCTTTAGCCATTTGAGTTAAGGTCCTGGTAAACCAAATCTCGCCATCATTAAGGGTATATTTGGATATTTGCCACCAGAAAATACATTTATCTAAAAAGACTGCTTTATTATGGCTTTTGGTGTAGTCAACCAACCTACCAAAATGAGCATGGAAAATTGAACAAAGGTTCCCCATAGATAATTTCCTTATCTTTGTTGTTTTTTTAAGGGAACGTAGCTACAATAAAAAATGATTGTTTAAAAATTAAATAGAAACCTATTTAATTTTTAGTTTAACTTAGCTTGCGTTCCGAGCTTGGTTATTAAAGTTCTGAGGAGTCTGCCAACTCTTCAGAACTCTGTTTTTATCTTTATCCTGTTATCTTTTCATATCAATCGCCTCTTATACTAAGTCAATTATTCTTAGTAAAAATTTTTTCCTACTGTCTGTAATTAAATTGCCATTTAATGTAGATACTATAGCCTAATTTTGATTTGTCAAACCTTTAATCCTATTGATATTATTGATTTTTTTATAAAAAGAGACACAAAAATTCACTTATTTACCTTTCGATAAAAGACACATTAATTATTGTTTTTTAATAAAATAAGAGACACAGTAATTGAATTCCAGTCGCCTTCATAAGAGACACAGTAATTTTTTATAAATTTTTTATAAGAGACACACTTACTGTTTTCTTCCCTGCTTTATAAGAGACACAGTAATTGCTTTATAAAGCATTTATAAGAGACACAGTGATTGCTAATCAATATTTTCAATAAGAGACACATTTAAAAATTAAATATGCCTCACAATAAGAGACACAATAATAATTATTTATAAATGAAAAATAAGAGACACAGTAATTGCTTTTATAAATTATTTATCAGAGACACAGTAATTGCTTTTATAAATTATTTATCAGAGACACAGTAATTATTGCAACAATTATAATACTTAACTTATCTAGTTTTAAAATAAAACGAACAGCATATTGTAAAAGCTATTTAAGCCATTGATTATAAATTTTTAGTTTATCTTATAAAGCCCCTTAGATTATAAAAATAAAAATCCATAAGAGACACAGTAATATCAATATAAATATTTATCAGAGACACAGTAATTTAATTTACGTTAAAAGTATAAGGGACACAACTTTATGGAATACAAGGATAAAATAAAAGACACAGTAATTATTAAATTTAAATTAAATAAGGAGATACAGTAATTACAAAATAATAAATTTAGATAAGAGACACAATAAATAGTTTTTTTAAATTTGGATAAGAGACACACTAATATTAATTCTCTTAAACTGCCAAGCAGACATTAACTAATTCATTTTTTATTATACAGAGACACACTAATATTATGGATAAGGTAGTATAAGAGACACATTAACTAGTCCTTTAAGTAAAACATAAGAGACACACTAATGAAATGCCAGCTGCATAATAAGGGACACATTAATTTATTAATATTCACAAAAATAAGAGACACATTATTTTATGAAAAAAAATTTAATTTTTTTTAATTTTATTAAGTTTTGAAATTTTCTTTTACAGTACAGAAATTAAATAATTCAACGTTTTTTATTAAATTAATCGTTTTTCGTTGACAAAGGGCGGACTGGGGTTTAATTTTAATATTAAGAATAATTCTGAGAATAATAATGAAAACAATAAGCGCTAGGGATTTTTCTGCAATAATTAATGTCTCACCACATCTAATCTATAAATTAATTAAAGATAATGATTTAGAAGTTATTCCTATTGCAAATAGAAAGGTTTTACCTGCGTCAACAGCTAGAGAAATTTTAGAGCTAAGAGGATTTAATTTCAAACCTAGTAAACGGCCAACAATAATAAATATTTTTGGAATGAAGGGAGGAATTGGAAAAACTTCTCTAGCTACAGCGATAGCTGAAGGAGCGAGTAGATTAGGATTTCGTGTTTTGGCTGTAGATTTAGACATGCAGGCAAATTTAACTCAATCATTTAATATGAAGAAACATGGGCAGCCTGTTATAGTGCACGTGTTAAATAAACAAAAAAAACTACGTGAGATTATTAAAGAGGTTACCCCTTACCTTCATTTACTACCATCTTCTTTAGATAATTCACAAGTAGAGCAGGTTCTTGGTTCGCAAACAATAAATGCTGCTGGGTATTTTAAAAACTTATTTTCAGAACTAGAAAAAAATTACGATCTTATAATTTTAGATTGTCCACCTTCAATAAATAAGATAACTTCTTGTGCAGCATGTTATGCAACTACAAATTTAATCCCTTTAAATGCAGATATCGATTCTTTTGATGGGGTAATAATGTCTGTATCAGAGATTATTCAAATTCAAGAGTCCTTCAAAGATTTTAATATAGAAATAGATTATAAAATTATTTTTAATAAATATGATGCGCGTGAGAAATTAAGCTTAACTATTATGGGAGAAGTAGCTAATAGGGACGAACTCAGAGAGAATTTATTACCTATAGTAGTCAGAACTAATACCGCTTTTAAAAATACTAAGGCTGATGGTGAATATATATTTGATCTAAAAAACTCTACCGCAAAAGAAGATTGTTGGAGTTTAATCTCAGAAATTACAGGAATTAGCTCGTGGTTAGAAACTAAAACTAATAAAAAAAATGAAGTATTGAAGAAAGAAGCTGCTGCTGTTTAATAATACACTAGGAACCGATGGGAATGAAGATAGAGGATATATTAAAAAAGCAGCGTGAGAAAGGCTTAGAACTTACTAGGCTTAAAGCCTCTACTTTATCTATTGAAGAATATACGCGGGATAAAAATTCACCTAGACCTTATCACATTGATAAGGTTACTAAAATTACTACAGTGAATGAGAAAAAGAAAAAAAACTCCTCGCCTAGTATTGAAAAAACAAAAAGAGCTAAGAAATTACCCTTAGAACAAAAAATAATTCATCCCATCAATAATGAAAATTTAAAAGTAGGAAGAAAATTAAAGCCTGTATTTGATTATGTTGATTTAGTTGGAAACTCTAAATTAATTGTTGATGAAATATTAAGACGCTGTCTAATTACAAACTCCGATTCTACTGGTTTCATTGAAAAAAAAGAGTTCAGTGACATAGTCGGAGTTACAATTGGCTCTATAAAAACTACTTGTGTTCGTCTAAAAGAGAAAAAGGTAATTGAAGATTTTAAAGCTACCAAAGGAAGAAAATCGAAGTGGAAATTTATTCTATCAAGCCGAATTATAGAGCAGGCTCGTAAAATACGAGAGAGTTAATTCTTATTGCCTTATAACAATAAAAAAGTAATCCCTTACTTCATAGGCTAAGTTAACTGTTTCTTTCAAAAATAATAAACAACAAGCAATAACACTATAAAATTATAATTTTAAAACCTAGATTTAAATTGAATATGAGCAGCTTTGCTCCAGTTGTTGAAAAGTATATCTAAGAAAATCAAAAGTTTTTTGATAAATACCATTAGTGTTTGATTCTCTAGGCCCAGCGACATTTAATATCTTTATATCATTTTGCTTAATAAACTCCTGTATATTAGAAAAGTTTTCTTCCTCAGATTGTGAAATGTCGATGATAAGATATGGTTTTCCCTGTACTGAAGCTTCACTGATTGTAAATGCAGTGCCGCCGTCTTTAAGAAAAGGTAATTTAGGTACAATAATTAAGGTTCCATCAGAATCCTTTATATTAGCTTTTGTGCTTGCAACATAATTTTCCTTATCAGTATTAAAATTTCCCGTAATCTCTATTTTATTAGTAAAATCGTGGATAACGCCCGTTCGCTCATCAAGGAGTTTTTCTCCAGCGCGGTATGCGCTAGCGGCAACAATACTTCGTCCTTGAGAACGTGAAATAATTTGAGCGCTAAAACGATAGATGGCCATGTCCTTATACCAAATGGAAGATTTAAAAAGTGTTACTCCTAATTTTGCTGTGTCAGCATAGCAAAGTGTGTGTTTTAGAACAATGTATAAGCGCGCATTTTATTTTTCGGCGATAGTTTATTTTTTTGCCAACCCTTATTTCTTAATTTACTTTTTAACTTTAACCTCACCAATAAAATCGTTAAACTAGGGGTTTAATAGTGGTGAAGGATTATCATGCCTACTAAAAATAATCGACTAGAGCAACTTAAACAAAAACAAGAACAACTAAGGGCGCAAATCCAGAAACTTGAATCCCTAGAAAAATCACGTGAGCGAAAGAGAGATATCAGACGCAAAATTCTTATTGGCTCTTATTTTCTTGATAAAGCAAATGAAGAGGGTACGCTCTTTGATTTGTACCTTGAGATAGATAAATACATCAAACGAAATGCAGACAGAGAATTATTTCATTTAGAACCTACTCAAGAGTCCGTCACTGAAGATATTAAAACGGTTAAATAAAATCAATCATGCCAATCACCTTTTCTGATGATGACAAAGAATTGATTCGATTAATTGACTTTCAAGTGGGGCAATTAATTGAAAAACAAACACCAGACCATGTCATTATAACGACCTTGTTTGATTTTATTCCGGATGTGAAATGTTTGGTAAATGCAACCTGTGAAAAACAATTAGAATTATATAGTAGCGAATACCAGCACTTTAATTATTTTCTGCAGTTGATTAGTTAAGCTTTTAAAGCTTCCTATAATAAGGAAATTTACTCGAGGTGATCTTAAGAAGTTAAGTAGTTTTAAGTCATATCTTTATTTTACAAATTTTTAAACTCTCTTATTGTTAATCTACACTATAGTTAAACAATCTTGATTTTATTGTTTATGGAGTCATCGAATTATTTACTCGGTAAAACGAACTTCGACGTGTTTGCCCATGGCCTTAGCGGTGCTAACAAGTGCTTTTAAACTAATATTAGTTTGCGTAGGATCAAGTAGTCTGTCTAATTGTGAGCGACTTGTTTTCATACGTTTTGCAAAAGTTTGTTTTGTTATTTGATGACTTTCTAAGTACTGTTTAATTTGCCAGGCAATAACGCGTTTTAGTGCTTCAGCGCTAGTTTCTGTAAGTAATCCTTCCTCATCTAAGAACTCATCAAAAGAACTACCGATATGTTGATTCATTTCACTTTCTCCTAGCTATTTAAAACGTGATCACGTCTTACTTTGGCAATCTCTAAGTCGCTACTGGGTGTCTTTTGGGACTTCTTAATAAACCCATGTAAGAGCACCATCGTTTCACCTTTTACTGTAAATAGAATTCGGGCAATTTCTTTATTCATTAAATGGCAACGAACTTCCTATAAATTTTTATCAAGTTTCCGCACTAAAGGCATGCCTAAAGGCCAACCAAATTCAACTGTTTTAATGTCTTGGCCTCTAATTACCTTATTCTCTTTAGAAAGGGTTTTTAACCACTCTCTAACTGGCTCATTTCCTTGGGCGGACTTATAAAAATTAACAGTAATTATCTTCATGTTTAATTGTACCATATTTGGTACATAAATCAAATCTATGTACCTTTTAAAGAGCTTAGAAAAGATACAGAAACCTTTAAAGAAAATAACCGTCCACTTAGAAATCACCTTGAACATTTTGATGAACGTCTTATTTCAAAAGCTAGCCACTCAAATGCTTCTTCTTTGAGATTTGTTCATTCCAGTAAACGAAGTGAATATGCAATTGGCTCTTCCGAAACAAATTATCTGCGAACTATTATTTACGACAAAGGCATCTATTCAATAGCGGGTCATGACTACTGTCTTAATTTTATGTTAAATGAGTTAAATAGTTTATGTCGTTATATTATCGCGGAGGAACCTTTTTTCTTGGAATATTATAAAGATTTATTTAACTAATTTAATTCTCAAATCTAATCTATAATGTTTAATTTATCTACTGGTTAGATAGTCTAGGTATTGCTTATCAATGCTAATAAACAATAATAATTTATCAAACTTATAGGTTATATTATTTATAATCCCATTGCTCTTTCAAGATTGTTTTTTTATTTTGCTATTTTCTTAACTTCATTAGTAATTTTACAAAGCTCAATTTTAAACAATAGCCAAAATTTGAATTTAATTAGAAATTAATATTTCTAATAGTTCTTAAATATGGCTTATGGTAAATTACGCCGGCTTTTAAAATATTCGTGATGACAAAAAAAGAAATTTTCTTTCTAGGATGATTGAACTGAGGAATGCTTCATGAGAGAAAAAAAAGAGGGCAATTTACAGAAAAAGCCCTTTCAAAACATTGCAACTATAATGAAGCTGGAGATAGATTCTTATGGTGAGTTAATACAATCACTTCCAGCAAAAGTGCGAAAAATTATTATTAATGAATTGGATAACAGGCCCATTATTGAACGCGCTGAATTGCTTTGCAAAGAATTATCTGGACATGCAATGGTAGGTTTAAACTTAGAAGAATCTCGAACTTTATTTTTGGCAGCATTAAGAAATTTAAGAGATAAAAAAATATCTGTAAATCAATTAGCGACTCTACACATCCTTGATTCAGCAATTCGTACTTTATATGTATCGCCTATGGTCTATTTTATTCATAAGTATGTAAATGGTGATGGTCAGCTTACAAGAACAATTAACACCTTTATTTTAATGAATTTAAAAGGCATGCCAACTTCTGTTAAACGTTATCAATATAACGCTCTTATTTTACCTAAGGAGGGCATGTCAGTCTCTGATTTACCCTGGCGAATGCAAAAACCTTTAATGCAACGTTTCTTTAATTTTAATAATGCTGAGTGGGAGGCGTTTTGCAAAGAAATGGTGAAAGCGCCTTTAACAGAGCAATTCTTTTATATTTTAGTTGCCCCTGAAGAGGGATGTTGGTCAAGTATTATTGCCGATATACAAAAAGTATTAAAGTGTATGCGTGTATTAGATTGGCTAGTTGAATCCAAAAATGAAGGGCTCATAGAAGAAAAGATAATGCTTGTGCCAAGTTTTACTATATTTCAAGCAGCAATTAATACTAAAGCAAAAACATTAGGTCGAAAACCCGTAGAATTAATTCCTACCTATGGTTATATTGAAGCAGAACATTATACTAACTTAAAATCTTTTGGAAAAATTGCCATGGCTATGTATTTACCAGAAGAAAATATTTATGAAAGATATAATAATACTCAGAGTGAGTTCAGAACTAATATTGATGGCCATAATAGGGAAACTGCCTTTGCTGGTGCTATTCACGATGTATATCACGCGATGCGCGAAATGGCTATGTCAGAGAATGTTGCTAAAGCTAGAATGCGTCTAGCGTTTATAGCTAAGCATCATCCAAAAAATAAACTAAATTCTGAAAGTCGTTCAGTGGATGAAATTCTAGTGGATGGAGAATTAATTTATTCGTATCCTCCGAAGGCCGATACCATGTTTGATCCAGAATATCGACCAGATCGCGCGGAATCGTTTGGTGATTTATTTTATAATACTGCTTTAAGATTTGCTTTGCATGAAGATTTAAAGCGGGCGTTCATTGAAGATATGGTTATAAATAAAGAAGAATGGCAAAGGCAATATAAATTGGGTAAATTAGACTTAAGAGAAAACGATCAGAAAATCTTTGATGAAATAGAATCACAGCAACTTAAAAAGTTAGAAAATGATAAGGGAGTTAGTTTTAGTTTTATACGCGCGATGAATAAATTTGGGTTTTTAAGAAGTAATTCTCAAAAAAGTTCAGATTTACATTCCTCTTCAAATAATGTGTATGAATTTATTTAATAGCACAAGCTCTCATAAGTTTTAAAGCGTTATTACTTTGGAGAGCTTTATATAAGTAGTTTTTGGATAAGGCTTATTCATCCACAAATTGTATAGTAAGATATAAGATAAAAAAATAATTGCAGCAGATAGTTTCAGCGCCAACAAGTATATTGCTAAGTCTGGTCGGCTTGTTTATTAGACCTAATTGTTAATCGGCCGCAAGCCACTACATTTTTTATAGTTAAACAGAAAGTAAAATGATTTATTATTTATCCTAATTTATTTTTTTAATTTGTGTATTTACATATTTAGAAAAAATTACGCATTTATTGATTAAATATTGATCTATAGTTTAATGTTTTAAACAGAATTAATGAAGATAATATGCCTAGCCCAGAACAGTATTTTGATGAATTACCTAATTCTTTAAGACGTGTATTTTTAACGCCCGAACAAGTTTCTATGTCAAAATTAATAGAAGCTTCTGGGCTTAAAAATGGAAAAATTTCTCAAGCCGAGTTAATTAGGGCTCTCGATAGAAAAAATATTAAAGTGACGGTAAAGGATATAGCATTTGTTGGTATGATAGAAAAAATTTTGGATAACCAAAATCAAAATAATTTTACTATGTAACTAGAGTAGTTGGAATTTAACTTACTAAATATACTCTAATTAATTCTCTCTGTATTATTAGGTCTTCAAGAGCCATCAACGCGGCACGTTGGACCATAAAGTCGTAGGTGGCTAATTATCCTTTTTTTGGTTAGGTCTGAATCAAGTATTTATTAGGTTCTTTAGATGTAGTAGATCCAAACTATAAGGTTGCCGAAGCGCCTTTAATATTTTGTAGTTCACGCATAAACCGTAATAGATAAGCCTTATATAATTTAAAGCTAAAGTCGTGAGTTCTACTCAGTTGTATAGGATAATTTATAATGATTAATGCTCATCTACAGATAAATTTAATTAGTCCATACAATCCATATAAATTGCACGTTTCTTTAGTTATAAATTGTAAAATTTAATGCTCATAATTTTTGTACTAAAAACAATATCTATTTTTTAATCATTTTTTAGATAAATTCAATGCTAATCATTATTTATTTTAGTCTTAACTATAGTAAAAAATTGATAAAAAATATTGAAAAATTAAGGGGTTATTGATAATATTGAAAGGTAATTTGGTCGTGATATTAAGCTGCGCAAACAACTCAATATCACTTATCATCAACACTATTGGAGTAGTGCTAATGACTCGTTTTAATGTAGCAAAAATTTTTTCCCCTATCAAATCCTTTCTCACGCGCTCTAAAAGGCAGCATCTTTATTTAAAGTCTCTTGAACGCGACTATATCAAACAATCAGACGAGCTTTTACGGTTAAAGCGCCATTTAAACCAAGCTTAATTTTTTTCTTCTTTACTGATATAAACAAGGATTTAATCATGTTATCTATTACATCTGTGCAAGTAGCAGAAAATCAGCGTCTAAATTTTTTACCACAGCATTTTGGGAAATGGTATTTAATGGCTGAACAAGGTGTTTACAAGGTGCTAAGACAATTTTGTGAATCTTATCAAGGCGCTTATGGCACTTTTACGAGCTAAGTAATAAAAGTATTTATATGGCGCTTGATTTAGATGAGCCATTAAATCTTTATGTGCCAGAAAATGGCTATCAAGGGCAGGTTAGTGCGGATGCCGCAGGTATTATTGCAACTTTTTATACCTTAAATTATCTTTACTATACAAATCGGTCAGATCTTTATCACTTGTTACTTAACTATGCGCATCAACATCCTGAAAGGCGTAAAATAGCAGGGGCCATTGATTGCAGGCAAGCTCTCCTATTATGGGAGAGCAACTTAAATTTTAAACGTATATTTTGATAAAATACTACCCAAATTATCACATTTATGCTATAAAATACTATGAAAATAAAATTTTATCAAAAACAGTCTGGCAAAAACCCGGTGGCGGAATTCCTAAATGATTTGCCGGCAGATGAGATAGCACGAATTGCTGGATGTTTAAAAAATGTTGAAGAACTTGGTTTTGATAGTCCAAGAGTGCAGTTTAGGCAAATAAAAGGGTCACTTTGGGAAATCAAAATTAAAACGTCACACAGTGGCTATCGGTTTTTTTATGTTTGTATTAAAAAAACAATTATTGTGCTTTTGCATGCTTATAAAAAGCAGTCGCAAAAAGCACCAAAGCAAGAAATTGAACTTGCTGAAAAACGAATGATGGAGGTATACGATAATGAAAGCACTTACCTTGAATGAATTTATTGATAGTAAAATGCATGATGATAAGTTTGCAAAGCATTATGAGCGAGAAAAGATTATTAACAACATTGCTGTGATGATTGCTAGCGCACGCAAAGAGCGCCATATGACTCAATCAGAACTTGCAGAAAAGATTGGGACAAGGCAATCGGTTATTTCTCGCCTTGAAAGCGGCAATAGTTCATTTATTCCTTCATTGGAAACCCTAGTTAAAGTTGCTGATGCCCTTAACATGCACTTAAAATTGCAATTGCAGGCCTAGGGGCTTGTTTTCTTTACAAATATCCTAATCAAGAAAGGTTGTGTTTAAGGGTTGAAATTGATAGCGTAGCCTAGTCTGATAATTAGTATTAATTGACATGGAATAAAAGACATGGACACTTTAAAAATAAATTTAAATCCGCTCATTATAAATAGAATTAGCTCAGCACTAACTCTATTAAAAGGTAATTTCCTTAAGATTGCCTTTCTAATATTCTCTGTTTGGTATTTCTATCAAATTCATTTAGATGTTCTAGAGCATGCTTCAGATAAATATATTTCAATCTCCCAAGCGTTAGAGTCAGTAAATTCGACTTTTCTTATAAATCAAACTGCTTGTAATGCAGCGCTAGAGAACATAAAGAAATCAAAGAGTTCTTAAATTTTTTGTTTGAAAAGCATATTGGGCCTAATTCAATGAGCTAAAGAGGGCTCGTAGAAGTAAGGAATTGCAAATGTCTTATAAGCATCTAAATTTCGCACAATGTTGTAAAATTTCAGCTTTTTGGAAAGTGGGGTATTTGCAAAAAGACATAGCCAGAGAAATCGGCGTTAGTCCGTCAACGATTTCAAGAGAATTAAAAAGAAATAGACGATGGAATTATGTGTATTGCCCGGACCAGGCAGCGTCCTCTTATAAACTAAGACGTAAGAACTCCAGAAAACCAAAAAAATTTACTGAAGCCACTTGGGATTTCATTAAAGAGAAACTCCAGATTGAATGGAGTCCAGAACAAATTAGTGGTTATGAGAGACGCCATGGTCTCTTTGAAATTAGTCATGAACGAATATACCAATATATTTGGCTGACAAAACTGCTGGTGGTAAACTGTATCTACATTTACGATGTAGTAAAAAAAGATATCGTAAGCGATACGGGAGTCTTAAAAGGACTCACTCAATCAAAAACAGAATATTTATTGATAATAGACCTGAGGTTGTTAATCAAAAATCACGCCTAGGAGACTGGGAGATTGATACGATTATTGGTAAAATGGATAATGCTGCAAGCTTTGATTTCTTAGCCCCTCTCTTTCCTGATAGGCAGTTTGTTGCTGTTGATTATCCGGGTACAGGATTTTCCAGCTCCTATCCAGAAGGCGTAATGCCAAATTGGGAAAATGATGCTTATCTCATGTTGCATTTAATAAAAATATTAAAATGGGAATCTTTCGATATTATTGCTCATTCACTAGGCTCTCTACTAGCTACAAAGATAGCAATTGCTAGGCCACAGCAAGTAGCTCACATGATATTTCTTGATATCTTAGGGCCAACAGTAAACTTTATGGAAAAAAGAATAGATTATTTTTTACACGATATGAAAATTTATTTGTCCTGCGACACTAGCAATCGTATGCTATTTGTTGATCAGGAAGCGGCAATCCGAGGTAGGATGACCATTGGAAATATCAGCTTTCAAGCAGCCCAAGCTTTAGTTTTTCGAGGAACAACTAAAGGTAAAGATGGATGGTATTAGATTTTTGATAAACGATTACGCTGTGTAAGTTCTACACTACCCGGTGAAGATGAATTAAGACAAATGTTTAACGCTATTGAAGTACCTATATGCCTTATTCGGGCCAAGCAAGGTGTTTTTTATCCAGAGGATGTATTTCATAGTAGATTGCAATGCCTAAGAGATCTAACTGTATATGAAATTTGCGGCGGGCATCATGTCCATATGGATAACCCAGTTCCAGTAGCTAATCTCATTGCTAATTTTTTTAATTTTAAATTTAAAATCTAAGATGTTATTTGACAATTTTGTACAAAACATGAGGCTTTAAAATAGAATCATCACATAGCTTAGGATGTAAAAAATCATCCTTTGGATCATGAGTTAGCCCTATTTTTTCCATAACTCTAATTGAATTTTTATTAATTTTCGCGGTAAATGAAACAACTAAATCCAAATTATATGTTTCGAATGCAGCCTTTAAAACTATACTCGCTGCTTCAGGAGCAAATCCATTCCCCCAGTGCTTATCACTTAACCTCCAACCTATTTCAATTACTGGATTTTTAATTTTACTTAAACACGGGATTGAAAAACCAACTTCATTTAAGCCTACAAACCCGATAAGTTCATTAGTATCTTTTCTTTCAACTGCATATAAGCCAAAACTATATTTTTTAAAATGATTTTTAATTTTATTTATTAATTGCAGAGTATCGTCATAAGTTGACAACCGTGGAAAAAATTCCATTACTTTAGGAGAAGAACTGATTTCTGCCATTATGTCTGTATCACTAGAACACCAATCTCGTAAAAATAACCTTGGTGTTTCTAAATGGATATTCATAACTACACCATTAATAAATTAACAATTATACAGGATATATTTTTATAGTGTGTTTTTGGGACACTTTTATAACATTTATCCTCTATCTTAATTAAATTTAATTTGAAATATACATTAAAGATGTAGCCTTGAGGAAACTAAGTGACACTTAGGACTTGCTCCTTTGAATCTGCACCCAGGCTTGGTTAAATTTAGTGATAGAATCAATATCTTACCAAATTAAAATTTTTGCTATCTTTGATTTCTTTGAAATGTTGTAATGCGTTCTATTTCGTTATGGTCAATAATAAAGACAAACTTTAAATTTCCATCTACTTCTTTTATACAATATGAAATATCAAAGTCCACTAAAGGATTTGTATAACAATCTATAAGACTCCATTTAAGATTTGCTATGCAATGATTTGATTTAAAATTAACTATTTCAAATCTTATTAATTTACAGGCATCCGCTCCCAATTTTTTATAGCCCTCAAAGGACTTTGCCAAATTAATTTGGAATTTATAATCATTTTCAATGTACCAATAATCTTTTTGCGTAGACAATACAAACTGATTATGGAAATGTGATGCAATATTTTCTATATCTGTTCTCAGTACAGCATCTGCATATCCATTTATAAAATTTTGAACTTTGGATTTTTTCATAACTAATTTCTTGAACAATTTTTATTATAGTTTACAGCTTGTTACAGGAGGGATGAACAAATTGATTAATATTTCAAGTTATGGAAAAGAACATATGTTTTTGGGATAAAATTTATTATGCTAATTGTGATAGATAATCGATTGCTAATTGTGATAGATAATCGATTAGAAATTATACGTATTTAAGGTCAATAATTACTACTATCTTAGATAGAGCTCTGCAATAAGTCATGTACGTAATAATTAAATTATAGTTTGAAGCGTTATGGCAACCTATTTACTTTAAATTCATTAAAGTCACTATATAGACATTCATGAAGTTGCTTGTCATGTGTAACCCATATTTCTTGTATGAATTCGTTCTCAAATGAAACTATACCTACTGGCGACATAATTTCAGTTAATAGATGAAATACACATTGTGCGTAAATCTCACTCGAAGCTCTTGGTTCAGTTTTAGGATATCCAGATACATTAACAAGAATTTTATCATTGTCTAAGGTAATAACTTGATCATGCTTACTTCCAAGTACATTACCACCATTACTAATAGCAAGATCTACTATAACTGCTTTAGGAGGTAAGCGATCTAAGCTGGTTTTATCTATAAGTAAAGGTGCTTTTTTTCCAGCTTCTCTCGCTGCAGTAATAACAATATTTGAATCATTTAGATAAGCTTTAATAAACTGCTTTTGCTCGTTTACTGTTTCCGGTAGGACATAATAAGTAGCTCCAGCTGCTTCTAACTCTTTTCGTAAGCCCTCTTTCCTACCAAATATTTGTACTTTAATTCCATATTTTATTCCCTCAAAAGCTGCGCTTAGGCCAGCAGCACCTGCACCTATAATTGTTAGTGTTATATTTTTTTCTCTATTACAATGCTTTAATGCATCTTTAAGAGCTAATCTTCCAGCAATACGGCTCATAGCTGCTTGGGCATTTTTCTTATCATGTATAGATAATCTTTTAAACAAATCAAATGAAAGTGTCGTCAAATTTAGTGCTTGCCAGGAAGCAATATGAGTATCGGCAACAAATGGAAATAGAAATCCCAGCATTGCAGTATTAGGATGGTATAACGATTTTTCTATCAGTTCTCGTTCTTTACTTGGCCGTAAGACCCTAACAATGAATGTGTTAGCGGGAAATCCAGATTCAGAAAGAAAAAATAGTTCGGCACCAGCCTGAATATATTCAGCATTAGTAAATCCTGCATTTAATCCAGCGTCCTCTTCAACTAAAATTCGATAACCTTTCTGAGTTAATTGCGCTACAATATGTGGTGTTAAAGCAACTCGTTTTTCATACTCACGCGTCTCTCTGACAACAAGGATTTGCTTAAAATACATGATGCTTGCTCAATTTTTAGTTTTTACTAAATCAAAGAATTTAGCAACCTTAGATTCTACTCTTTCATAAAAAGAATTAAATTTTCATGTAAGTATAATAATTTGCCTTTCAAAGATGAATAAAGAAAATAAGGTTGTTAGCATTATATTTTATATCCATATATTTATGTGCTTTTGGGACATTGTCTACTACCTAAATTAATTATTTTTTCTAAGAAGGAATCATAATTTTTTAAAAAATTATGATTCAATAACTTATATATATCTTACACTATCAATAATCATACTAAACACTGACTGTATAATTCTGAGTTGCACTACAAATTAAAATGACTAATATTAATACCTCCACAAACTATAACGAGAATAGATCCTAGTGAATCAATAATAGGAAGATTATTATATACCACAGATAACGAAGCTCCACTTGCAAGCTCTACCAGCATACGTTGATCTTTTGCAAAAGCACGACTACCTTGTTCTGCATCCGCATCGTTAACGACAATATTTTGAATCACATGCTCTTTTGTCCATTGCATGAGCTTTGGTGTTACACTTTTTGCTCCTAGACTAGTTGCTTGACTAGTAATTTTCGGTAATGTAATTCGGTGATTGGCCTTTACCGATTGAAAAAAAGCATCAGCGCCCGCTGTTTCAACAGCAATTAATGGTACCTTATTCCAGCCATGTTGGTGCATACCTTCTAAAATACCACAAGCTAGCCCACCTCCCCCTACAGACACAATAACTGCATCGGGAGGTTGAATGATTTGTGAAACAACTTCCTCGATAATAGTTGCATGTCCATCCCATAACGTAGGATGATCAAAAGGAGGAATATAAGCAGCTATATGTTCTTTCGCAAAAGTCTCTGCTGCTTGATGAGCTTCATCCCACACAGAGCCTGCAACAATGACCTCTGCACCATATAATTTAATCGCATCAACATAGATAGGGTGACTGCTACTTGGAATAAAGATTGTTGTGGGCACCCCTAACTTCATTCCACAATAAGCTACGGCTACACCTGCATTTCCTCCTGATGAAGCAACAAAAGATCTAACGCCCCTCTGCCATTCATGTTGACATAATTTGCCAATACCTCGAAGTTTAAATGAGCCAGGCGGTTGCAGTAATTCCAGCTTGAAGAAAATCTTTTTCCCTAATGTCTTTTTAAGATGCTGCGACTGAATTAATGGTGTTTTGATATGAAGTGGTTTCATCAAAGTAAACTCCTCATTTAAATTAGGCTAGTCAATTTATAGAAAAGGTTATACCAAGTTTGTTTTTTAATGCAGTCTGATAGACAACCTCAGCTACACTTAAATCCTGAATTGCAAGACCAACCGATTTAAATACTGTTAAATGCTCTTTATAATTTACAGTTTTATGCAATAGCCATTGGCCAATTTCAATAATACTCTCTTTCTTTAATAAATTTTGCTCAATAACTTTGATTATTTCCCCGGATTCCGATAACGTAGCCTCTAATTGATCGACGAAAATAACTGAATGAACTAACACATCCTGACTGATCTCCTGCATAAATCTAGTATGAGATCCTATTGCGTTAATGTGGGCATGGGGTTGTATATCATTTAAGTGAATTAGGGGTTCAGTACTAGAGGTGGCCGTACAGATAATATCAGCTTCTCTAACAGCCAATGAAACATGTTTATAAACGTTGATGTCATAATTATTCTCTAACTTTCTAGCTAACTTTTCTGCGTTTTTAATATTTCTTGACCATAGAGAAATATGCTTAATAGAACGGACAGCAGTTACTGCTTCAAGTTGGGTCAGAGACTGAGTGCCTGATCCAATGATAGCGACATGATTTGCATCGTCACGTGCAAAATACTTCGTTGCCAATCCAGAAACAGCGCCTGTTCTTAAGGCTGTAAGATAGCCTGCATCCATTAATACCTTGGGCTGTCCTGTGCTAGCATCAAGTAGCATAATAAATCCTGTAATAGATGGTATGTCTTTAGCATAATTATTAGGAAATATAGAAACAACTTTTAAACCTAGAGCCTTATCTTGGGCTAAGTAAGCAGGCATGGCTAGCGTTAGCGCTTTTTCTTCATCCACAGATATTGCAGTTCTTAAGGGTAGCTTAACTTGTTGATTAGCTAATTGTGTAAAAGCACGTTCCATTGCCTCAATTGCTTGACGCATTGTGATACATTGCTGTACATCTGCTAACGACAATAGTAGAAGACTCATTCGTTTTCTCCTTTATAATTATAAGAACAACTATACAGCTCTTGTATAATAAAAATTAAAACTTGGTAATTAAGTTAGTGTAAGTCTTCGAACAAGATCGATCTATAGCTGCTCTCCACTTCAGGCTTCCGAAGTACTTTTACTTAACAGTTTATTTAAAAATTATTTAATAAATAAATTTTAGCAAAGAAGATATTTTTTAGTTTGAGACATGAGGCTTTGGGGACTTTGACTATTAATTAAACCAGTGTCTATGCTAATTGCCATTATTAGAATCATTATGTATTCTGTACACCTTTTTTTATCTAGTAACTTTTTTCCTATGCTGCTATTTAGTTCTGCCCTATCAAAACATAACCTGTCATTTATTAAACTTGCTGATTGTATGGAATTTCTATCCATGTCTGCCAAGTGGGCTGAAGGTGAATGGGGATATATTCGAAATAAAGGCGTAGAATACCGAAAAAGCGTTTTCAATGATCTAAAAGAGAACATCTACATAGGACTTTATGCAAATCAGCCGGTAAGTATGTTTGCTCTCTTCCCTCACGATCACTTAGAAAATACGGAAGAACTAATGTATGTATATGTCGATAAGGAATATCGGGGATTAGGATTTGGACATCAAATTATCGAAAAAGCTAAAGAGATTGCTAAATCTCAAGGGAATGAACTTATTTTATTTGACACTTTAAAACCACAATTAAATCGCTTATATGAGAAGCATGGAGCTAGAGTATTATGCGAAAGCAGACTATTTTCTCATCCTACTGATGTATTAAGCATGTCTATTTAAGTTAGTATAATATTAATACGTCTGGTACCGTCAACTCAAATCATGTTTTTGGGACGCTTTTATATCGTTCATCTTTATACTTATTTCATGCCATAATTAAGTTTAATTTGAAATACATATTAGAACGATAGCTTGAGTCAAACAGAGTGAAACCCGGGTTTCGACCCTGCGGATATGCACTCAAGCTTGTATCTTTAAAAGGTAAGCAGAAAAGCTTAATCTCAGGGGTACTTGGGATGGAAGAAGTGATCTTGTACCCAGGCAAGGCTTAGAGCCTGAAGCGTAGAGTAGGACCTTCTCCCCAATTATCTATCGACCGAACAGTATCTTAGGCCACCCCGTTAAAGTAAGCCTGCATAAACAAGCATGGTCATTGATAAATAATCGCCAAGTACTTAACGCCATAGGAGATTAGCATGGATCAGACGGCATATGTAGGTTTGGATGTAGCGAAAGATAAATTTGATGTTGCTTATTTTAGTAAGAATCATTACCAGCATTCTGTTTACTCTAATGATGCAAAGGGGCATGCTGAATGGCTCAGGGAGAATACTCATTCACCTTGAGTTTGTATGGAGGCCACAGGCCATTACAGTGAAGGTATTGCCGATTTTTTATTAGAAAAAGGCATCAAAGTAAGTGTGATTAATCCTTATCAAATCAAAAACTTCGCTAAAGCTTCATTAGCACGAAATAAAAACGATATTATTGATAGCCGGGTCATACGTGAGTTTTGTAGATGTATGCAACCCCGTATCTATAGAGCACCTCCTGAGGCACAAAAACAGTTAAAAGGATTAATGAAACTATTAGACATGCTTAAAGGTCAATTGGTGCAACTCAATAATCAATTGCATAGTTTACAGGAAGCCATGGCTAGAAAGATGTTAATGCAATGGATTAAAAACCTTGAGAAAAAGATTAGCCAAGTTGAAGTTAAGATGTCTTCATTAATTGATGATGAGCCCACGTTAAAAAAGAAAATGGCATTAATAACCGGTATTAAAAGGATAGGTAAACTCACAGCCTATCGTGTGTTAGCGCTCATGCCCGATGTTCATGCTTTTCAAACAGCCAAACAATTTGCCGCTTATATTGGTGTTACGCCAAGACAGCATCGATCAGGAAAATTGGTGGGAAAAACAACTATCTCAAAACTCGGTGATAATCGTTTAAGAAAAGCGCTTTATATGGCAGCATTAGTCGATAAAAACTATAATCAATCCCTGTCTTCTTTCGTTGCCAAGCTTGAGAAAAATGGAAAAAGCCTAAGACTATTGTTTGTGCTGTCATGCGTAAATTAGCTCATATCATCTTTGGCATCTTAAAAAGCGGGCTGCCCTTTAATGAAAATCATGCTTGCATTTAAAGACAGTATCTACGCTCTCTTAATAGAAGCTGCAAAAAAATCGTAAATACCTTTTATCGCTTATCTACTATTACGCTTGTAATTATAGGATAAATTTTCTTCTAATTGCTCCAAATTATTAGAAATAAGGCAACTACGAGGGAATAGCTCTTCCCTATTAGCAGTAGAAATTAAAGAAGTAGATATGATAACAAATTCGTTTGCTAAGGGCAGACATGCTAAAATGTCCGGTAGCGCGCGAAACCGGTCATAGTCGCCCATATTGGTAATATTAATAAAAGAAATTGTTGCTTCTTGCTCTTTTAACAATTCAGCTAATTTTTTAACGGCTTTATAATCTAAAATATTTAACTTAATGGGTAACAAATCTTTTTCTTGTAGTGTTTTTTTACACTGATTAAAGCGATCTTCACTAGCTAGAAAATGTTTGTCGCCTAATGCCTTTATTTCTGATGCTAGCGTATCTTCTTCAGATAGCAACTTAAATGATTTTATTTTTTCACAATAGTGATTTATTTTTGTTACTATTTCAGCACGCTTTTGTGAAAAATCTTTAGCTTCAGTGTTTAAAATTAAATCTTTTACAAATAAGATAAAATGATGAACGGCAGGTTCAATATCAATTAAAATAATATCGTCTACGGCCAAATCAGGCAGTAGAGACAATATATAACCATTGCCTACTATTAATCCTATAGCTTTATTTAAGGTGTCAGGTCGAGAAAAAAATCTTTGTTTAACAAGTGTATTAAATTTAGAGATATAACCATCAAAATAAAGCTTTTGAATATCATTAGCATAAGGATAAAACGAAAAATTCGCTAAAGGTTTTGCTTCAAGATTAGGTATAGAAAAATTTTGTTCTATTTTTGCCAAATATTGTTTACGTGCGTACCTTTGTTCCGGTTTTACAATACTTTGATCAGATTCCTCGACATTTTTTCTTTTCAAAATCACTCTCAAGTTTTTATAATTTCATCAATTATATCCAAATTTAATCATTTGGATCAAATTATAACAATTTATAGCTCTATTGTAACGAATCCTCCGCCATTGAGTTGGCAAATTATTGTTATCAGCCTATTACCCTAGGTTCAAAAAATTGGTCACAATTATCACGACATTAACCATCCTGTTAAGAGCAATTTACGATTTATTACGGCAGTTTTCACTCGCCCTTTTAGGAAGAAAAATCCTGTTCCAGCGTTACTTGGCTTTGCTATAAATTAAAGTTAAAATTAAACATGTGCAGCTCCCTTGCTTTTTACTAGCTTTAGCACTCTAAAATCAGTAATAATTTATTCTTTAATTATTTATGCTCAAATTCAGATAATATTCAAAAAATATGTGGTTTTGCGATAAAATCAAATACACTGAGGTTGATTCATTCTTATTATTTCTTAAATCCAAATGATTTAATAATTATCCAATTGGGTCATAAGATGCATCAATACGTAGAACTACATTAATTGATTTGGAAAAGTTTATTAGAGTTTTCAAAGAAATATCTAAGCAAGATTTAAGAGCTATATCAGAGACTACGTGTATGTATGAATTTTAAATAACAATTTAAAGTTGCTAATCTAGCTAATTTTCAGCTTTTTATCCTTCTGATCTCTAATATTACTAACCTTTCTTAAATTATCAGAGAAAAACATATTATCTGAGTGCACTCGTTTCTTGGAGGGGAGCTCTTTATGAGCTTTAAAATCATTTATAGCTGATTGATTATTTTGATTGCTAATATATACCTTTATTAAATTACCAATTTCTTGATGTCCCATAATTAGAGCAATATCATAAGGCCTAATTTCAACTTTTTCTTCGGAAAAAGTAGCTAAAAAATCAGCCATTCGTCTCTCTATCTCTACTCCTTTTTCCTTAGCAAATTGTAATAATTCTGTTTTAGTTTCTAGTAGTGGTTCATCAAAATTAACCTCACAAGCTATTAATTCCTTAACTACATTAATATGACCTTCTTGTGTGGCAATATAAGCAGGTGTTGTTCCAAATTCATCTGCTTTATTTAAATCGGCTCTCCAGAACCATAATTGAGCAATAATATTACTATGGCCTTCTTGAGCTGCAATATAAGCTGGAGTCGTACCGTTCTTATCTGCTTGATTTAGATCCGCTCCCCCAAATGCTAATTGGTCAATAAACGCTTCATCTCCAAATTGAGCAGCTATAATAGCTGGCGTTATGCCATCTTTATCAGTTTTGTTAAAATCTACTTCGAAAATTTTTAATGGGATAAGCAGCGAACTACAACTATGTTGCGCAGCAATATAAGTTAAATTTATACCCTCCGCCTCACGATGAGCTATCTCTTTTGTGAGAGAATATTGCTGCTTCAACGAAGCTAACTTTTGTTGCAAACTATCTCGGCGCTCATCAGTTGCAGTTAAAATTATCTTTGTATTAAAGGCACTATAAGGGCCGCTATTTCTAAAGCCTTTTCTTATAGCATTAACAATAACAGTGTTATCGCTCGTAGTAGATATCTGTTTTTCTTGGTTAATATCTCGATAAGTAAACCCCTGACCAGGAGTATAAATGAGAGCTACAGTATGAGCATAATTACTTAATAGGAAACCTATTGGCTCTTGAGAAGCGCTAGCTTTGGCTTGCTCCTCAAATAAAACAGATAAACTATCTAAGTAATTTTTTAATTCCTCTGCATTAAAAATGGAGGGTTCTGAATAAATTTCTGTTAAACCGCCTCTTTCTTCGATGGCTTTTGATGAAGCCAGCTTTGACGTTACTTCAGTCTCTCTAGCATTTACACAAGAGCTCCTATCAAATAAAGGTGAATATTCTTCTGGAGAATGAAAAATTTCTAAACTGTCAAAAAAAGCTAAGATATCCAGTAAAGTGTAGTCTTTTATCGTGACGTTTTGTCCCCTTTTAGCTTGTGCCGTTTTGATAAATTCTATTATTTCTTCGGTTGGAACCGACTTAATATATTTAATACGCGTATTAAAATGGTTAAGTTCTTTATCGCCTAAAAAGGCGGCCCCTAACCAACACAATGAAAATCCATGACATAATCCTTTTTTATTTTCTTTATATTTCAATGCATTACGTAAATTAATTAGCGACTTATGAGTAGAAGGCATGGCTGCATTAAATAAGTTTAATTTGCTTGATTTTAAACCAATTAAATTAAGAAATTATTAAATCACATTTGATTTTTTAGTTCACGTAATTCCAGCTCAATTTCAGGAAGAGTTCCTTGAAATCTTCTCTCTTTATGAGGCGATTGCTCTAAAGTATTTAACGCTTTAAGCAAAGAATTCACATTTGTAAATTCTTTCAATCGTTTGGTCAAAGGTTTTGTTAAGAGATATCTAAGTTTGGGATTTTTAATGGTTTCTTTTAGTTTCGAATCCACTTATTTTTCCTTGGTTTTTACTGATTAATATATTTATAAAATGTAGTCTTTCCTACACCAACCATCTTGCAAATAGATTGAATTGAATGTTTTCTATTAGCATATAGAATTAGCTAGTTCTTTCTGTTCATCATTAAGTCCCCTTGACGACCTCTCGCTTTTGCAGCGTCAAGTCCCGCTCGAATTCAGAAAGCGCGCCAAAAACATGAAACATAAACTTACCAGAAGAGGTTTCTGTATTGATAGCCTCAGTGACACTATGAAAACCTATTCCTTTTTCTTCCAGCTTATTTACATAAGAAATAAGATGTTTAAGGGATCTGCCTAATCTATTCAATCGCCAAACAACTAATACATCCCCAGCTCTGAGATAGTTTTCAACCCGCTCTAATCCTGGCCTTTCTGAAACGACCCACTAATTTTATCAGTAAAAATTTCTTCACAACTTGCTTTCTTAAGCCCATCAAGTTGTAAGTCTAAATTTTGTTCATGTGTTGATACTCTGGCATATCCTACTCGCATTGATAATCCTTTTGTTCGGTAAGTCTAAAATAGTGATTTAAAATGAACTTTGATTAATATACAGAGTTTACAAACTAAATTTGAAGATAAATTGATGGGTTTTGATTGACCACGTGATGCGTTCAAAAACCCATCCTTTTCCGTTATCTCAAGGAAATTAAGATTATCTTTCTCTTGGATAAGTGATTTGTATGGGTCTTTTTGATCCATCTACTTTCGCGAAGGAAGTTAGGATATGGGCACGAGCAGATGTACGACTTAGAATGTCAAAGACGGCGATACCACGAACTATTTCTGCATCAGCAATAAGTGAGCGATGACACCGCCAAGGTAGAGCTTCAGCACACATAATAGCAACTTGCCTCTTACCTCTTAATAACTGATTTAACTGTTTAAGTCCTGCATAGAACTCAGGTGTTTGCATGTAATCTGCATATCCACGAAAGCTTGTATTGCGCCATCCTAGATTAACAGAATCTTTATTAGTTCGACGCCTGCCGCCTAGTGCTGGCATATGAATATAGGTAATCTTCACATCACGTAAAGCGGCCTCAAGTTCTTTTTCATTAAACCAAGGTACATGGCGCGATTTAGGAAAAGCGCGCGCATCAACCAAATGGGTGATCGCATATGCTTTTAAGAGAGCATAAAATTCTTCGAAAGAATGCGAAGAATGGCCGATAGTATATAGCTTTGGCATAATGATGACCCTAGGTAGATTTATCAGAAAAACTACTACGTTTAACCCTTAATTAAAGTATTACTCCAAATAAATACATTTTTATTTAATAGAAAATAATTAACGAATATCCTTATTGCTTACCAACTGTTTAGACGTATGTTGACTCACGGCCGGGATCCTGGTAAAAAATGGTCATGTTCAATTTTTAATCTCTGTAAATGCTAAACTTCAATGGCATTGTTTGTCGTGACCCCGATAACTCAAAAACACCATAGCGGTTAATATTCTCCCTGAAATACGCCGATAAAATCGATAAATCATCTTTACTATACTTAACTTCTTGAGCAGAAAGCTCATTCAGTACATTAGTTGTGTTGGCAACAGTGTAGAACATCACAGCATTAGCAACCATCCTGCCAAATGCAATTATTTTTTGCTGAATTACACTATTGTTTTCATGAATAACACCGTCCTTGCCAAAGGTGATCCGGTCAATAAAATCATTAAACTCTTCACTTTTACATGTAGCTGCTTGAATCTTTTTACGAAGGTCAACATCAGCAATATAATTTAAAAGAAGAAGGGTTCGTACCACTCGTCCCAATTCACGGAATGCTTGATGCATCTTATTCTTCTTACTATTGGAGCGCAGCTTTTTCAATATGGTTGACGCGTTGATTTTGCCACTTTGGATTGACATAACAACGCGCAACATATCATAGTACATTGACTCTATGAGTTGCCAGTTGGGATCTTTTGATGTAAAAATATCACTGATATGTTGGTATGATTTTTCATTCATTCCAGCTGGTCGATAAAAATTGAGATGCTTGAAACTACGTATTCTGGGCATAAGTGTTATTGCTAACAAATAGGAAAACCCAAATACTACTTCGTTTTGCGCATGTATCCCCATGGATTGTATCTGGACGTAAGGTTTCATCACTTTCATAAATTCCATCGAAAATGTAAATGGCCTCATAAACGCCGCATGGGATAAAGTTTCCAAACAAAGCAACATACTGATCAGAAACGTGATAATAGCTAATCCCACCATATTTTCCATAGCAAATATGATGCTCTGCCAGTAGATTATTGGTATACATATCCCAATAAGTCCCATCAACAGAAGCACTTTCACCATTGCCCCAAATATAAGGCAGCTCAAACTGTTTGTATGCTTTGATAATGGCTTCACTAATTTTATTAAGACGGAGCTCAGTAATGTGGTGATTGAATAGCCAGGCTATTTGTTTACGTGAATATTTTTTCAAGCATCGTTCAGCTTGAACTGGGCCAACATTACAACCATATGCGAAACTGGTAGCAATGAAACGCAAATCATAGTCCTCTATTTTGGGTTCGTACCCTGATAAGGGCTTTAAATGGCGACTGGTACCAAGCCAATTTTCCACGTCAGTAAGTACAGAGACGATATCCGTCAACGGCATTTTGGATGCTACCAAACTTGAAAATTTTTCTTGTTGCTGACTCACTTTCTTACTGATAGCTCGCTTTAATACGGGCTCACCGTTGATAATGTTCAAATATTCATTATCGACAAAATGTTGATTCACCTTTTCGGCCGCCTGCTGATGCTCTACAATTAGTTCTTTTACAAATAGCCTAGGGTCGTCAGACTTACCTATCAACTCAGTATAAGGCTTTAGGTTTTGATAAAATTCATCCCATGGAATAAATTGTTTATTGGAATCATCGTTCTCATAGCTGTTAAGAGCAAAAGCATCGGCACAGTTAATTTCATCCCTGGCAAGTCTAAAAACAGCCAGCTCTAACTTCTGTTTATTAACTGTTCGAATTTGATTAGTGTAACGCTTGGTCTTGCCCTCGGTAATGAACTGAAACCACTGGTCATCAAGCCATTCCAAATTACTGAACTCTTCTGGATTGATTTCAACATATTCTCCATGGCTTCGTTGGTGTGCCAATATAAATTCGACTAACTTTTCTACTAACACATCTTTAGAAGATGACTTGAGCTCAGTCTGCTTGAGTAAGCGAAACATAGTATGTCTTTTTACTTGATAATATTTTAGTATTAAAGGTAAATTGTTATCGTCAGCATAAGCCAGATATTGTTCGCAGGCTTCAATTGAAGCATCGATATCACTTGGCAAGTTTTGCTCAATTAGCACTAATTTTTCTTCGGGTGTTTGGGCAGTTTGTTTGCTTGCAACGAGGACTTGTTTAAGGTTGCCAATAAGTTAATCTGTTATTTTTTGGTTGGAATTTCTGATTTCCTGTAGCGCTTCCGCTGCATCAGTTTTTATTTTACGCAGCCAGCGAGTTAGCACAGTGACAATGCCATCAAGTGATTTTGCGTACTGATGATATAACAACATGGCTGATAAAGCATGTCTTTTGGCTTCTTTAATACGGCGCATATCGGCAATATCTAAGGCCATTGCTTCAGCAACATATTGTTCTAAACGGTGTTCAGGAATATCAGAAAGAGCAATTGGGCTTTCATCTCGCCACTTACGTAACTGATCCAGGTAATCGGTAAATTCTCGAATGCTTGTAACCGATGGTTTTTTCATTTCCTGTTTAAGATATTCCCAGCCACTGCTGTACTCATGTAAAGGAGAAGTGGATAGCAATAACTGATCAAAAAATTGCTTAGCCGCATCGGTAAGTTGGTCGCTGACTTTTTGATAAAGTACGGAGCTAACTATTGTTCGCGCAGCTCGTGCAAGTCTTAACAATGTTGAAAATGCTGGAATTTCGAAATTGTTTTTGATGAGTTCTTCGAGCATATCATTGATAATGTCAGCTAAGTTTTCTTTAATAGCCGCAGATTTTAATCCAGCAGACTTCATGATTAACTTGTGTTGCTGCTTGCAATCATTAATGGCCAGAAATTTGCGGATAACTGTTTTGTGACGCTTGCGTTGTTTGAGCTGCATGTAATTTTGTAGCTTTACTTTATCTACTTTGATCTCAATGCAGTTGGCAATATATTCGATAATGAGTTTAGGTATTGTGTTGATTGGAACGTGATACCCTAAGCACTGATAACATTTTAGCGAAAGCACAAAACCAAGCCGGCTATGAGGTGATTCTCACTGGTACTTTTATTAAGTAGTTCTAGCTCAGCTTTTGATGGCAAAAAATTTTGTTTGAGCTCTTGGTCGTTAGGATTTGGTTTCAATCGTGGATAAGCGGTCTCATGAATTGCAGTCATTGTAAATTTAAGGTATCTTTTGTGGCCGAAAGCAGTAGTTTATGGCTATGTAAAAATCAAGACTTTGGATCCTTATATTTAAAGGGTTTTAGACGGACGAATTTCAAGGGGTTTTTGGCCAGGTATGAAAGCAGGAATTTATGCCAGAGTGTCAACGCATGACCAGCATACGTTAGACATGCAAATCGATGCCATGAAAAAATATGCTAAAGCACGAGATTGGCAAATTGAAACTGAAATTGCAGAAATTGGATCCGGTGCGAAAGATAGTAGACCTCAACGTGAAGAACTTATTAATCAAGCGAAACGACGACAGATTGATATTATTATTGTTTGGAAATTAGATCGGTGGGGTCGTTCCGTTAATGATCTATTTCATACTCTTAATGAACTAAATGGATTGGGTGTTGGGTTTATATCTTTGACTGAAGCGCTAGATTTAACGACAGCAACAGGTAGGGCTATGGCAGGATTGTTAGCAATATTCGCTGAATTTGAGCGAGAAATATTACGAGAAAGAGTCAAAGCAGGTATTGCACATGCTCGAAATAAAGGTAAAGCACACGGACGACCCGCAACCACAAAAAAATATGAACAAGAAGTAATTAGTTTATTTGAACAGGGTCAAAGTCAATCTAAAATTGCGAAAAAAATTGGTATTGGTCGCACCTCTGTTAGAAGAATATTAAATAATAGAGAGTTAAGATAAAGAAAACAACTTACACATTTAACATTAATATAGAGTGAATATGCTTACACAGAAAATTCCTCAAGAATATCAGCATACATCACCAGCTGGAGCTGAAGTGAGGTTACTTATGAATAACTCTCTGGGTGGTATGGCTCATTGCACCTTAAAAAAAGGCACAATTTCCAAAATTGTTCGCCACAAAACAGTTAGCGAATTCTGGTATGTTATATCGGGGAAAGGTGCTATTTGGCGCAAGTCTGGAAAACAAGAAGCAATCACGGTTCTTGAAGAAGGTACTAGCATTGATATCCCATTAGGTACCGATTTTCAATATCGAAGTAATGAAAGTGATTTGGTTTTTATTTGCGTGACTATGCCACCATGGCCGGGCCATGATGAAGTATCATATGTTGAAAAAGGTGCGTGGATACCATCTTCTTAACAGTTAAGAATCAAATTAATATTTTTCACTTATAAAAGACTTATGTTTTTTTTGGAAATTTAAAGAGCGTTGTTATTATGAAAATATCTTATAAAAATCAAACGAT
Organism: Legionella pelazae; assembly: GCF_052527395.1. Classification (NCBI taxonomy): domain Bacteria; kingdom Pseudomonadati; phylum Pseudomonadota; class Gammaproteobacteria; order Legionellales; family Legionellaceae; genus Legionella; species Legionella pelazae. The sequence continues at coordinate 4,700 of NZ_JBNVZS010000019.1, read as the reverse complement.
AGAACGAAAAAATAGTGATGTATGTGTTGTTTTAGAATATCCAATGATGGACAAAGATCTTGATTTTGCAGTAGTGAATGTTTCAGGTCGATACCCTAATCGCAAATATGCAATGAATACAAAATGCAAAGAAATTGTTTATGTCCAAAATGGAACAGGAAAAGTGGTCGTTAATGATACTGAATATTTATTAAATGTCGGCGACGTAGTTTTAATTGAGGCTGGTGAAAAATTTTACTGGGAAGGTAACTTGGCACTTTGTATTTCGTGTAATCCGGCTTTTAATATAGAGCAACATCAGGTTGTTGATTAATTTATCAATAGTAATCAATTCAAGATCGAATTCATATTGGATTAAAAATGGTCAGCAAACGCTCCTTTTCGTTAGAAACCGGCCGAACTTTTATATTGTAGAAAGCAAAAAATTGAAAGTAAATTTGAATTAAAAATGAACATGACCCTTTTTTACTAGGATCCCGGCCAGGGGTCGCTTAAGCCCTTCTCCAAATAAATCAGCTTTCGATTAGTAAATCCAAGCGACGATATAAGACAATTAACAGCATTCGCCAAACAAGCGTTAAAGCGCCTTTATAAAGAAGGTATTCCCTATAAGAAAAATGGCATCATGCTGGCAGAACTCACGCCTAAATCACATATTTCACCAACCAACGGACACCATGATTGCTAAATCTGAAAAAGTCATGTTGCTCATGGAATCTATTAATAAACGATATGGTACACGTACCATTCGTCTTGCAGCTGAAGGCTTTCAAAAGAAGTGGACGATGAAGCGAGAAATGAAAAGTCCTTGTTATACAACTTGTTGGTCAGAATTGCCCTATGCAAAAACAAAATAAAAAATGAAGTCAAAATTTTTAAATAAATTTAGCACATTAACTTTAAAGTCTATTTGTAATAGGCAACCTTTTAACCATTTTTAATCTTATTGGTTATAGTCAGATACTTTTATTTAAGATAAATGAAATCATAGCTAGGTGAGCTCCATAGTCTTTAAGAGTTAAAATATTAGTTAACCTCTTTGAATTCATCCTTATTGCGGAAAATTCTACGATTATAACTTTTTACGATAACGCCTAACTTAAATTAGTAGCCATTTCGAATAGCTTTAACCTGCATAACATCAATTATAAATTCTTGAAGAGGAGAAAGTTCACCATCCATAATCTCATTCATTTGTTTTTGGGATTTTAATAAAAGATGCCTTTCTTTTGATAGACCTCATTAAACTATATCTGAGATACTACACCCATTTTTTTAAACAACTAGAACAATTAATAAAAAAAGTGTTTTCTAACAGTTCATCTTATGTAAGTATTGCACCGCTATGAGTAAGAAATTAATTTACACAATAAGCGGCATTACTTGCCTTATCTTTCTTCTTGTTGGGTTTTACAGTAAGGTAAAAGCCCAAACGAAACTGCTAAATTATAAAAATGAAGTGTTTAAAACCCAAGTGATAAAGAATGCTACAACGATAATTGCAATCAAAGTTTTGGCAAAAAAGGATACAGATTCCGAGAGAACCCCAGAAACAGTAGTTGCAAAAAAAAGCGTCTTACACAAACAATCGCCTAAAAAAGTTAGTGTAGAAAATAAAAATCTTTTTTTAACTTATGTGTCTTTTAAAGAATTGCCAGGCTGGGATAAAGCTAATGTTCAAAAATCCTTATTAGCATTCCAGACATCATGCGAGATGTTCCTAAAAAAATCGCCATTAGCTTCAATTGGAACTCAAGACATTAAATTAAAAGCTCGTGACTGGTATCCTGTCTGTAAGGCTGCCTTGGAACTTAATTCTGTTTCAAAAAATTCTGCAAAAAAATTTTTTGAAGTATGGTTTCATCCCGTTGAATTTGAGCAAAAAAAAATTGGCCCTGTTTCTAGCGTATTTACAGGTTATTACATGCCAAAAATACAAGGTAGTTTAAAGAAGAATGGTAAATACAAAACTCCAATTTATGGTTTACCAAGCAGGAAGTATTTAACCTTATATACTCGAGAGCAAATTGATAAAGGAGCACTTAAGAAAAAAGCATCGGTGATTGCCTGGGTCCAAAGCCCAGCAGAGCGGCTTTTTCTAGAAATAGAAGGTTCTGGTGTCATTCAATTGCCTGACGGTAAAGACCTCTATCTAAGTTATGCTGGTGAGAATGGTGCCCCTTATACCTCCATTGCCGAAGTGCTAGTTAATAAAGGGATCCTGACACGACATAAAGCTTCTAAAAAAGCTATCTTGCACTATTTAGAAAATCACCCTGAAAAGGCGAAAAAAATTATTCATACAAATAAATCTTTTGTTTTTTTCGAAAACATCAATAGACCTGTTGCGCTCGGCGTAAAAAATATGACTCTTACACCAGGTTATTCTTTAGCTGTGGATAAAAAATGGATTCCGGTTGGTGCTCCTCTTTGGTTAGATACAACACGACCTAATATAAAACAACCTAATGAAACAAAACTACAACGCTTGATGATTGCCCAAGATATTGGTGGCGCCATTCGTGGCTTCATGCGTGGCGATATTTTTTGGGGGTCTGGAAAACTTGCAACATTTTTAGGTGAGCATATGAAAAGTGAGGGCCATTACTGGCTTTTGCTGCCAAAGCATATTATATAGCGGATGTAACCATTTATACACCGGGGGCAAGATTCTGAACCAGCAAAAGCCGCCCATGTATTTACACCCATGGTATTTCCATGGTGTATCCATCCATTTCGGCTTCTCTACCTATTGTTACTTTATAGACCCCATCTTTTAATTGACCTTTAACACCTAAAATAGTATCTATTTTTTTGGTATTAAGAGTTGAATAGGATTAATATCCGCTATTGGTATAAGGTTTTTATCATTTGGGGCTTTTATTCCTGAGAATACCTCTCCCACTGATTTGGCAAGGCTTGCCTTCTCTCCTATACCTTCAATATGCATGAACATCACTTTAGGGGTATCCCAGAAAAAATGATTATGCAAGGCCGTAATATGCAACCCCCTACTAAGCGCAATACTATAAAAGTAAATAGGATTAACATTTTCTTGTCTATATTTAAAAAAGTAGCCTAGTGATAAAAAAATACCAATTTGTCTTTTAACAATTAACTTTATCCTTAGGACTATAATATGTCGTTTTTCAATTTTATTATGGGATGCAAAGAAAGATGATGGTGGTGACGAGGCATTTGAATGATTGCTGTCTTTGGTCACCTGATTTTTTTGCTTATCATTACTCTACTAAAGACTGCTTACCACCTCCTCTAGTGAATCTTGTAGCTCTGTGTTTGTGTTCACAGTGCTATCTTGCTGATTTAGTCTAGGCGGCGATTGGGCAAAAAAACCATATGGGCTGTAGGCCACATAACCGTTTAACTCATTTAAAGTATTAGAACCATTAAAGCCTTGCTGGCTATAGGCCTGCTCATCTGACAATCCTTGCTCATATTCTCCTATCTCAACATCACCATCTCTATTATCTGAACAATTATCATCAATAGGTAACGTTTCTGCATTATTTTCTTTGTTTCTCTTTCTTTTTTTAGGTTGTGGCTGCTGTTTTAGTTCTCTTTGCAGCCGTAATGTCTGCGCAGCCTTAGTAATGTATTCTACGCTAAAGGTCTGACCATCAACCTCTACCTGGCCTTTCTGCACCTCGCCGCCCCTGCGGTTCTTAGTTGATGTGACAGTGCTTGGGAGAAGGCCTGTATAAATGTCGCCTGTTCCTTCATAAACCCAAACCATGTCAGGCTCTTTCTGCCGCTTTTTCTGTGCATGTTTAGTAATGTATTCTACGAAAATGATCTGACCCTGAATCTCTACCAGGCCTTTCTGCACCTCGCCGCCCCTGCAGTTCTTAGTTGATGTGACAGCGCTTGGAGGAAGGCCTGTATAAATGTCGCCTGTTCCTTCATAAACCCAAACCATGTCAGGCTCTTTCTGCCGCTTTTTCTGTGCATGTTTAGTAATGTATTCTACGCTAAAGGTCTGACCATCAACCTCCACCTGGCCTTTTAGCACCTCGCCGCCCATATGGTTCTTAGTTGATGTGGCACTGCTCGGAGGAAGGCCTGCATGAATATTGCCTGTTCCTTCATAAACCCAAACCATGTCAGGCTCTTTCTGTCGCCATGTCTGTGCTTTTTTAGTAATGTATTCTACGGTAATGGCCTGACCCTGAACCTCCACCTGGCCTTTCATCACCTCGCTGCGCTTATGGTTCCTAGTTGATGTTACATTGCTTGGAGGAAGGCCCGTATAAATGTTGCCTGTTCCTTCATAAACCCAAACCATGTCAGGCTCTTTCTGCCGCTTTTTCTGTGCAACTTTAGTAATGTATTCTACGAAAATGATCTGACCCTCGACCTCCACCTGGCCTTTCAGCACCTCACCACCCCTGCAGTTCTTAGTTGATGTGACAGTGCTTGGAGGAAGGCCTGTATAAATGTCGCCTGTTCCTTCATAAACCCAAACCATGTTAGGCTCTTTCTGTCGCCATGCCTGTGCTTTTTTAGTAATGTATTCTACGGAAATGATCTGACCCTCGACCTCCACCTGGCCTTTCAGCACCTCGCCGCCCCTGCGGTTCTTAGTTGATGTGACAGTGCTTGGAGGAAGGCCTGTATAAATGTCGCCTGTTCCTTCATAAACCCAAACTTTATTAGGCGCCTTTGAGGTGGGAGTTTTTCGC
>NZ_JBNVZS010000018.1:0-53205 GCF_052527395.1 Legionella pelazae | reverse complement strand
CCATTCAAATACTAAGGTGGTAACAACAAGTTGCCAACTTAGTGGGTGAGGTGGTTCATTTATATTGAAATTATCTCTTCATAAAGAGAAGAGAGGTCTATTAGAATTGATCATTGTATTGGGCCGGATGGAGGTACTGAGGGTTCATTTGAGGATAACGCCTCGTAATGTAGTCGTAGTACTCCATCCTATTTTTTGTTAGCTCCAAACAGATGCGAGGGGATAGTGCCCCATATTATCGCAAGTGTGGAGAAACAAATATCAATTATATAGTAGAGTAATCTAAATGAATAAAAAAATAGTGGCAATTGATGTAGCAAAAACTGAATTAGTTATTTATTGGGAGGGTAACTACACAATAATAGCTAATGACATGAGTGTAATCAGAAATTTTTTTGCTCCATATAAAAATAAATAAATCACCCTATGTGCTTTTGAGGCAACAGAAGGCTATGAGAAAAAACTGATTGATTGCCTTGAATAGCTTTATTTACCTTATCGCATGCTGCATGCAAATCATATTAGAGCTTATGCTAAGGCATTAGGTATTCTCGCTAAAACAGACAAACTTGATGCAAAAGAAAACCAAGACAGGTGTTGCACCAATGAACAATGATAGTGGTAAGATGCGTGGTTACCGTCGGGTAATAGCAGGTAGAGCTAAAATTAGGCGCCTATTGTACTTAGCGACTATCTCAGCAATAAAGTGCAACCCACTGATTAAATCTTTTTACAATAAACTCAAAAGCAAAGGTAAACCTGGAAAAGTAGCCATCATAGCCGGTGCAAGAAAGCTATTATTCATACTAAGGAGCAAAGCTCAAGGTAAGATTCCTTGGATTTCCAATGCCTATTAAATAGCTTAAAAAACTTGATTTGGAATACAGATGCTACATTAGAGCCATATTTAATAAAAAATAGTAACCTGAAAAAGCTGACTGCACAAAGAAATTTATAATAGGGTATTATGAGGTAAAAAGTCTCAAAAAAGGTCGTTTTGCGAGACTTTTCTTAAGAGCGTAATTATAGACATGTTTTTCACATACTATTGATATTTCAATTATGAAACCATCCGACTAATGAGCACGCTGTGTTTTAGCAAATTTGAAGTAATTAAATTAATTAAGTGTAAGATTGTAATCTTCAATAATTATATAATCATCAATAACACTATCTTTTTTTCGCTCTTTATTTTTGAAAAGAGATTGTAATTCATCAAACTGAATTTGGTTAAGATGGCTATTCTCTAAAAATTGCTTAAATGCATAGTTCCATTTATCTTTATCTATGCTGATAAATTTTTCTTTAGCGTACTCAATTATATTTTTGTTAACTTGGTAACAGTCACGAATATTTACCTGAATAAATGGAAATACATTTTCATGATAAATTGAATAGTCACAGTTTTTTAACACGTTTTCCTTAAAATCAAAAAAATTAAATCCCTTTATAGAAGTGTCAATACCTACTCTAGCTGGCTCATACGACTCGCGGCATTTTATATCTGATGAAAAAAGTTTGGACTATAAAAGTTGACATATTTGCCTTTCGGTAAGTAATAAATATCGATCATTTATGCTATGTATTTAATTATATGTTTTTATATTCTACATTAAAGTCTCTATTAATAAGTAGGTCGCTCGTTTCTAGCTGTTGATTTATAGGGACGGAGCTTATCCTTCTTTGAGTCATACTCGCTACCGATATTGACTAGCTGGGAATTGAATATTGTCACAAACTAAAAATTTTAGATCCTTAGGTCAAATAGTGCAGGATCAAAAAAATTATTATAATGATGATAATTTATTTATTACAGTAAATAAAATGTTAAAAATTACAATTTGTCCTATTAATGTATCAGATATAGATAAAGTTAGTGATCTTATAGGCCAACTTGGGTATCCAATTCTTCCTAATGAAATGTTAACACGCATAAAGCTATACTTAGCACATCCGCTATATATTGCTTTTGTAGCAAAGCATGACAGTCAGATTGTAGGAGTTATAGCAGCAACAATTACAGATTATTTCCACCGTTTCGGTCGATTTGCGCGCATAATAGCAATAATTATTGATAAGAATCATAGAAGGCGAGGAATAGGCAAGCTATTAATTCAACATGTAGAAAAAGAAGTTATTAATTACCAATGCGACTTCATTGAAGTTACAAGTGGTATCCATCGAGAACCGATGGGCTCCCATGATTTCTATAAAAATCTTGGTTATATAGATGCTAAAGATAAGAAAAAATACTTTATGAAAGTTCTTGTATAATGGTTTGTCTGGCTTTAAGTAAGTTTATAGTCTCAAAAAGGTTGGTTTTTTTAACCTTAACTTTCTGTCTACTTCCATCATCTTTATGGTGTCAAATAATCGACCGCCTATTGGGTACATGCAGCCACAATTAATGAGATATATACGAGCACTATCCATCGTGTTAGAATAATGACTTCTATTAGAGATAAGTTGAAATTTAGCTCCTAGAATCTAATATACTATGAAAATTACTTTCTATAACAAACCTGCTTATTTAAGTTTAAAGTGTTAACTTACTTCTATCATCAATTATGACTAAGCGTTGTGCATGGTTGCCCGAAAACAAACCGGATTATCAACTCTATCATGATACAGAATGGGGAGTGCCAGTACATAATGACTGCAAGCACTTTGAAATGTTAGTGCTTGAAGGAGCACAAGCTGGTCTAAGCTGGTATACAATTCTTCAACGACGTGAAGGTTACCGTCATGCCTTTAAAAATTTTGATCCAGTGAATGTTGCTCACATGACCGATAATGAACTGGAAAAAATATTAGCGACTGGAAATGTTGTGCGCAATCGTCTAAAAGTATTTTCTGTCCGCAAAAATGCATCTGTATTTACTGCTATCCAAAAAGAGTTTAAGAGTTTTGATACGTATGTGTGGTCATATGTTGGTAACAAACCAAAAATTAATCGTCCTAAAATGCTTAGTGATATTCCTACACATACCATAGAATCTGATGCATTATCTAAAGATTTAAAAAAACGTGGTATGAGCTTTGTCGGTTCTACTATCATATATGCTTATATGCAAGCCATTGGTATGGTCAATGACCACCTGCAAGACTGCTTTTTGTGTCCTAAGTTCTAGCTATAATTAGGTAATTTATTAATGCTTTCTCCTATAAATTACCTTTACGATAGGTTAACTTAGGATTAAGTTGCAGCGGATAAAAAGAAATAAGTAAGATTAAAATTAAGACAACACTCATCCAAGCCATTAAATAAAAGCAATCATCTAGTGCTAAAGCATTATCTAATTGAGCTATTTTAGTTAAATAGGATGATACCTGTTGCGAGAAAAGAGTTAATTTACTTAAAAGCTCATAATAGAATACCTGCCGGTAACGCCATAGTGTAACAAATAACACAGCTCCAAGACCACTACTATACAAACGAATAATATGGAAGCAATTTACTGTCTCTTTATAAGATGCAATAACGCGAGGCAATGAGGGTAGTATTGAGCTTGTATTAGTTACTAGTTCTTATTATTGGTTAAACCAGCAAGTAAAGTTATTTACCTTATTTAGGATAAAATGTAATTAAGATTTTGCCTTTGAAAATATGTTATATTGATTTTTATTTGTACAGCCGGTATCATATTGTCCATTTATTAATACAACTGGGGAATATTATGCCATTTTTTCGCTATCTTAATTCACAACAACTTAGAAATTTATGTCAAGGAAAGTCGCTAGAGTATTTAAAGGAACTCAATCATCGCTACGGTGACAACTTTGAAAAGATTAATGAAAGTAATGCTAAAATTGACAATGAAATTAATTCTATTAACCAACAAATCAATACTATCTTATTGAAGATAGAAGAAAATAAGTGCCTTCGACAACAAGCTGACGAATGCCGACGAAACGTACTAGATAATTTACCTGAAAATCCAGCAGAGCGACATCTGGCTCTACAGGGAATTTCTTATTTTTATGATGATGAGCCAAGTCTTAAAGAAGAACTAAGAAAACTTGAGAAACAAAGGGAAGATTTTAATGAAGCCAAAGATAGATTAGGCCATGAGCTACACCTTTGCCTGCAAGAATTAAAAATTGTCAATGCTGTAATCGAAGAGAAAGAACTTGTCTCAAGCTCAAAAGTACCATCCTTAAGTAACTAAATCTAGCTTGTTAAGCTAAGTGTTTATAGTAGGTGATTAATTATTTTTTGTTTAAGTACTAAACATTATATTATTCATCGAATTATTAAAGATATCCTTAGCTTGTATATCTAGATACTTTATTTAGAAGGAATGAATTTTTATTAGAATTCTTAATGTCCAGTTAAGATTCTCATAGTATGATTTTTAGCCATAATAATATTGAAGGTTAGTTAATTATGGCTAAATTACCGAAAGATATTCAACAATTTGAGTTAAATTACATTTGTTCATGTCTTCTATTTTGTAGAATCGAAAATTCCCATGACCTGGCTAATAAGTTTGATTATTTACTTAAACAAATTGATCAGAATAGAGAAATATTTAAAGATTCTTATACAAAAGAGGAATGTATTGCCATACTTAAGCAAGCTATAAAAATTTACAATGCTTCTCTTACTTATAATATCAAACTAGGTGAAGAACAAATAATTACGTTTGATACAAGGCTTAAACAAGTTCGTCAGGCTGCATCTGACTTTACTATTCCTTTAAATGATGATCTCTCAAATGTCACCAAAAGTTACGACCGACTTATCAGCGCACACAAGATTAAAAAAATAATCAATAAGCGTATTCAAACCCTAATTGATAAGGAAAAGACCTTGAGTGTATCGCAGGTAATCTTTGGCGCAGGTGATACTGGAACAACTTTATGGCTTGAAAAATTTAAAGATCACCATGGAAAAACGCTTACCTACTTAGCTGAAAGTAAAGCGCTCCCAGTATTAATGATTGCTGAAGATGCTGGGAGTTGGCGTCATAATTATACCTTAGCGCAACGTCATAGCATTCTTGAAAGAGCAGCAGGCATAAATGAAAGAGCGGCAGGTATAGAAAACCCGTCAGCTTATATAGGAAGCCATTACTATGAAAAAAACCCCCATGCTAATGGGCGCCATGTTTATCAAGCAAATCAAGTTATCCTTGCCTTTACTGAGGCGCCTTTAATGCAAGCATCTGTATTAAAACTTGAAAAGCAATCTAATCACCAAGAAAGCTGGCAAATTCAAGAATACCAATATCGCTTAATCATTCAAACAGCGAGTGGAATAAAGCAAATTTATGCACAGGAAATAAATATTTGCACAGGACTTGGGCCTGCAAAAAATATTATCGCAGATACCTTCCTTAAAAAAGAAGAGTTTCTTAAATTAAATTTATTCGATAGGCAAAGGCAGTTTACACCTATTATTGATGGTAATGATTTTATCTTAGCGAGTAAAGAAGAACATAAAACAGGTAAAACTATTGTTATCTATGGTGGTGGCGGTACGGCAGCAGCGTGTTACCGTAAAGGATTTTTCGGTAATGATCTGCATACGCAAGAGCGAGAATTCGTGGAGAAGCATCAACGAAATCAAGTTTTTTGGGTAGCCGGAAATTTTGATAAGGCTGGCACAGGAACACTTGCGACTACCGCGCTAGCTAATGCAAGAGCGCGCAAAGAATTATTCTATGGTACGTTACAAAGCATACAAGAAAATAAAGAAGGAAAATTAATTCTAACTTTCAAAAATTCACAAGAAAGTACAAGTCATCATTTAAATTCTGGAACCTTTACGATTACATGTGATCAATTCATTTATTCAGTAGGCCAAGATAATAGTCATATACGCTCTATTTGTAAGGAAATTGAAGACGAATTAGCTCTGCTTTTCGATGAGGAGAGCGATATGGTCTTAAATGTAAGCTCTAATGACAAAAGGATTTTATTTTTCGGCGCAGCAGCAATGGCCATTCGGGAAAAAGACTATATGTCTGCTACCTGGAGCTGGTTAAAGTCTGAAAATATTGGTGGTGATGTTGGGCCTGGCTCTATGCCACCATCCAGGGCTCAAATTAAACGATATAATTTCCTCCATGGGCACAAAATAGATAGTATTAATGCCAATATGGACAACAAATATCTTGTCATTAAATTTCTTGAAGAGATGAATATCTCAAAAATAGATGCTATAAACTTTGTGCATGATCTTTTAAAAGCAAGACAGGAAAATGTCCCTGCTGGCGCTAACTATATTCAAATTAAAGAATTGTTAATTAAGCATAGATTAGACAATCTCCTTGAAATAAAGGGACATGGACATCTAGTTAGAAAAGCACCATCAGCAGGGCAAAATAAAGTAAACCGGCAGCAGTCACTACCCTTACTGTCGTGGATTGGCTCAGAAAGGCAAACGGTTAACGCTAGTATACGCGTATCATCCGCCAGTGTAAGTAATAAAAAAGAGAAAGCAGGTAATACAAGTACTGAGATTCAAGAATCTAGCATAGACTTAAAAGTTTAAAAACAGCTATTTTATTGATAAGATATTACCCTATGACAAGCTTTCATTTGTCAAAGGTAGTGATCATGGCCGACGATAAGCTAATAACCGAAAGGAAAGTTCTGCAAATAGCTAACAAGGAAGAAGAGCTAAAAAATAAGATATTACATTATTATAAAGTTCATGAAGATACTTTTCTAAGTGGGTTAATTAAAGGTGCGGATACTGGCAGTTTAATTAAGCTTGCTCTTACTGACTCAAGAATTGATCAAATATGTAAATCACCCCAATTTGCCGAATATTGGACTACTATTTGGCGACTGTGTGGCGTAAATCCACGTGAATATGCAGAGAAAAACAATAAGCCAGTACATGAATATTCTCCTATGCCTACTGTTTCTTCATGTTTCGATTTAGTTAAAGGTTATTTTCTTTATGAAACTTATAGAAAGCTGTTAAATGAAGGCGACGGCAGTTTAACCCAGCAAGTGTATCTTATAGAAAATTATCTAATGGATTCTGCCCAACTTGGCTGTTACTTTGCTATTAATGAATTATGCAATATTGGTGTAAATTTATTAAAAGAGCAATTTAATGAAATGATTGCTATGAAAATGCTGCATTATGCGAAGTTAGCTGCGCAGATCTATTTAGCGCCTGGCTACCTTTTATTGGCTAATGTGTATCAGGAGCTAACTCAATTTCAAGAACAACCAGTTTTGCAAATGTTGAACTTACGCATAGAAGCCTTTAAAGCTATTAACATTGCTAAAAGGCTTGAGGACATATCAGGCCCCATGCTAAACAATGCTTATCAAGGAAAAAATTTAGTCCAAGCCAGTGGTGGAAAAATTAAAAGCTTTTCTCAAGCTGAGCAGCGGTTACAAGAATTGTTGCACTTAGATTATCTTGAACTTGACTTAGCTATTGAGCAAGCAAAGAAAGAAGCTAAGTCTATTCGCAAATTGTATGGTGCTGAATCTTTAACACCACATGCAGATTATCATATTAAACAATCTGCCTCACCATGAAGGCACTAAAATATATGAGCTTAGAATTACTCTTGTAAGATTAGAAATTTATAATCTACTTTTCGTAAAAACTATTTCATAAATTGGTATGAATTAGATAAAGGCTTTACCTCAAATAAAATTTCAAATAACTGTTCTAAATGCTTATTTGCAAAATCATAAACTTAATTATTTTTTCTATTTACTTTAAAATGAATGCTTGCCCTTCTGCTAAAAGAAGAAAATTTGCAAGAGAGAGGCCATACTCTTTTAGTGCATGCTTTAAATCATTTACAGGTTCTTCTATGCCCTCATCACCTAATTTGAAAGTGCCATAATGAATGGCAATTGATTGTTTCGCACCTAAATCCAAATGAGCAGCGACTGCTTCTTTAGGATTTAGATGAACTTCTTTCATAAACCACCGAGGCTTATAAGCACCAATAGGAAGTAAGGCTATATCTGGGCTACCCCATCTTTCTCTAATTTTTTTATAGTGAGAAGCGTATCCGCTATCACCAGCAAAATATATTTTCTTATCGCCTAATTTTATACCAAAAGAACCCCAAAGTGTTTTATTCCTATCTGTTAGCCAACGGGCTGACCAATGTTGTGTAGGTAAAAAAGTAAATATAGTTTTCGAGTTAAAAAAGTAAGCTTGCCACCAATCTAACTCAATTACTTTCTTTATACCGTACCGTCTGAGCAAGGACTCATTACCTAAAGGCACTAAAAAAAGTGGTTGAAATTGATTTTCTAAGCGCTTTAATGTAGGGATATCAAGATGATCATAATGATTATGAGATATTAAAACAACATCAATATGTGGCAAGGAAGTAAACGAAATGCCAGGATTGCGTACTCGTGCAGGACCTATCCAGCTAAAAGGACTAGCGCGATAAGACCAAATAGGATCAGTTAAAATATTAAGCTCAGCCATCTGGATGAGTACGGTTGCATGATTAATAAATGTTAACTTTAGCTCTTGGGGCAACAAGGGCTTTATAGGCGCAGGAGGTTGGTTATTAATCCAGGTAGGCCAAGGCTTGCTATCTCTAGTTAACTGCCATGTTAAAAATTTCAAAAACGATTTTTTAGCATTACCGTCTAAGTTAACAAAGGTTTTACCATTAAAATGATCTGAAGGGGGGCCTTGATAAGCACTAGTTGGTATAAAAAAATAAAAGAAGATAAAAAATATCAGGACTATTAAGGCAAAAATTTTCATAAATAGTCCTAAAAAGATAATTAAAGATAATAATAGATAAACAGAAATAACTTAGCAATAATTGAAACGAGCAGTAGATAGACTCTTTATTAGGAGCTTTATTAGAAGCAAATATCATTCCATTTTAAATAATCTTAAAATTATCCATATGCCTAAACTAATTCTATACTAACTTTTAAGGTTAAAAGATTAATCTATACAAAATAGTGAGCCTATATGCAGGAAAGTCTCGTTCAGGCCGTCTAATTGCCTACCGCAATAAAATTAATGAGGGTTTACGTAAAAAGGGGTAAATGTCACTATTATTGAACCCCCTTCAACTGGTATTTACTTTGCCAAGTTTCTAGCTGATGCCAAGGTAACACATAGTAAACAAGTGTACCGCTCTCCCAGCGAAGATACCTTAAAACAGTATACAAGAATTCTCTCAGCTTTTGACCCTCTTGCCTAGATTTGACACTTTAACCCTAAAGGAGTAGTGACTTTGTAAACTATCAAAGTTATGGCCTTCAATTAACTAGTTATTTTTAACTTATATACAATGAGTTAAAAAAATTTAAAGATAAATAGCAAACACTAACTATAAAGAAAACTAACAATAAGGTAGTTAGTAGCAATTTAATATTGTAAATAGGCTCAGGTTTACGATAAAAGCTATAAGCGCTTAACAAGCCACAAGCACTACCGAGTAAAAAACCGCCTATTACATCTGTTAACCAATGAACCTTAAGAAATAGGCGAGAGGCTAATTCCAGTAAAATGAAAATAAACGCTAATATTAAGACAGGCCAAGGACGCTTTGTCTTAGGAACAAGTAGAGCTAATAGAAAAGTTACATAGGTTGTGCATAATGTTGCATGGCGGCTAGGAAAAGCATAACTAATTGAATCAAGCAACTCATTTGGCCTTGGATATGCAATCGTACTCTTTAATATAGAAGCCAATAATGTTGCAATAAAAATAATTCCAAACAAGTGTAGGGCTAAGCGGTTTTGTTGTTTTAAGTACAAAATGATACTGACAATACCGATAGTTGGGATAACAATATACTTATTCCCAAACAGCGATATCAAGTTGTTAACATAAAAAACATAAGGACTTTGTATTTTATCAATGAATAAGTACACCTCTTTATTAATCGATAAATAGGGAGCTCTGTAAATAATGGTTAACGCAAGAAGAAAGAATAAACAGAAACATATAATACTACCTATTAAAAAGTAATTTCTTTTCATTTTAATGATGGCCCTAATAAGAATCTTATTTTTAAAAAGCACCTAATAACAGTCATTACCTAATAACAAAACTGTAATTGTTCGTACTTCACAGATTTGTCTTAGTTTAATGAATAAGGCAAGACTGCTCTTTGGCAGAGTTTACGCATCGTTATTGCAATGGGCTTATACAACCGATTGACCATGATAAAGCACGCGATAATCGCCACGACCTTTTCCTGCAAACGTTGTGTTTGAAATAAGCGCTCCCAATATTTCCAGTGTGATAAAAAATTTCTTATTCTTCCTAAAAAATAGCATAGCCTATTTAGCGAAATTAATTATTTATTTTATATTACTATCTTTAAGAAGAATTCATAGCTTAAATAATTTAAATTAAGTTTAAAAATCCTTTTTATTCAAACTTAAGCTATCTTTCTATTAGAAAATGGTAGGCTAGCGAATATAAATTAATAAGTTTTTCGTCCTTAACTATATGAAACAAATTAAACACGGTATACTTTTCATTTTTGATTCAAATAGAAAGTTTTATGTACGCCCTAGACTGGTCTTATGCTTATGGGAAACCTCAAGCCGCGGCTCAATTTAAACTTGAACCAGAAGATTTTCAAGTTATTGAGTATTTCAATAGCGAATTTAGCGGTGATGGGGAACATATCTTACTTAAAATTGAAAAACGAGGATTGACAACTGAGGAGGTGGTTAAATCTTTAAGTCGTTTAATTAATAAGCCAATCAAGCAAATTAGTTATGCAGGCTTAAAAGATCGTCAAGCCTTAACTGTCCAATGGTTAAGTATTCATGCACCGGGTGAAATAATTCCAGGTACTGAAGCTCTACAAGCTCCCGGGTGGAGAGTATTAGAATCTACACGTCATAATAAAAAACTAAAACCAGGCTTTTTAACAGGCAATCATTTTAAAATCAGATTAAAGAATTTATCTAACAGGGAACAGTTTAGGCAGCGTATTGAGCAGATTAAAGTAGGCGGAGTTCCTAATTATTTTGGGGAACAACGTTTTGGCCGAAACGCCGGGAATTTATTAAAAGCACAAGAAATGTTGGTAGAAAATCGTAAAGTTAAAGACAGGTTTTTAAGAGGAATGTATTGTTCGGCAGCACGCTCATGGCTCTATAATTTAATCCTTTCTAAACGCGTTGCTCAAAACAACTGGAATGTACCTATTAGAGGTGACGTACTCCAGTTAAGTGGCTCTAAAAGTATTTTTACAATTGAAGTGATAGAAGAAAATATAGTACAACGAATAAGAGAAAAAGATCTCTCACCGGCGACTCCATTGCCTGGAAAAAGTAAAAACAAAGTTGCAGGTGATGCATTATCCTTTATCAATGAAGTATATAAAGCGTGGCAACCTTGGTTAACAGGGTTAATACAACAAGGGTTAGAAGAAGCCTGGCGTTCTAATATTTTGCATCCTCAGCAACTTCACTATACCTTTCTAGACAACAATGCTGAATTATCATTTACCTTATCAGCAGGTGCTTATGCAACTTCAGTTTTGCGTGAATTAGTGCAATATTAGTAAGACCTATTTTGCTAGCCTAGGCCTAAAGCCTAACCTATTTGCTTGAGATAAAATTTAAACGTCGATTATTTTTTCTTAAAAAATCTAAATATGATAAATTAAAAAATAGATTGATATTATCCAACATATCCATACTTGTATATGCAAAATAACATGTAATGTGTTTGGGATTACATTATTATGGCGGGCTGGTAAAAAATGATGAGTATTTTTAAATTTGCTAAATTGCGCTTTATGTTTTTGTGAACTTCCTAAAAAATAGGGTATCCACCAGCTTAAAATAGTTCCAATGGTTAGCAAAGAATAAAATAGGAAGATAGTGAAGGCGGCCGGTAATGGGATGCCTGGTTTATAATAATAGTTTAATGTAATAAGTAAGGGAATTAATACTGCAATACCATTAATACAAGAGCCAAGTAAACGATAAGTGTAACTATCCGCTGATTTAAGTGCTGTAACATCATTGAATGGTGGTATAGGTATCCAATCATGAAAAAGCATGAAAAGTAGCAATATGATTTGCAAGCAAATAAAAAATAATAGCATCTTGTTTCCCACAAATAATTTTTCTAAATCATACAATCTTAAAGTTCTTTCACGACTTAAACTAGATTTATAAGATACAATTTTTTTTATAAAAAAATAATCATTATAAATCTCTTTCCTGATTCATGATTAAGAGCTAAAAAAGAAGACTACATTCCTTGTCGCCAGGATAAATATTAATTATGATAAAATTGTGCTCTAATAAGGCAGGAATACATAACCTATTTAGAAGGTAAATAAGATTTTAGTTTTCATTATCTCATTCTAAGTATCTAAATTAAATAATCTGTTTAGCAAGTAAATTTTGAATAGTATCAAATGAAAAAACTGGATGAGATAGAACATCTAATTTTTAATGCATAGATTACTAAATTATTTAGAATAAGTAGAATTTAATCATAGGAAACAGGATGGCCCATGAATTAATTAATGCAATACCCTTTTGGTGGCTAGTTATATTATGTATATTAGTACTTACCGTTATTGCCTATCTATCGGTCATTATTTCAACTCAGCTAATTACGTTTCCTATTGATAAAGATCACCGCTCTCTCTCTAATTCTTTAATAAGGATACTAAGTGCAGGTTTTTCTGTGTTACTTGCTTTTATTATTATTAACACCTGGAATTATCTACTTAAAACACAAGATGATATAGCTAAAGAAGCTGATGCTCTAGCAACAATGATACGTAACATTAATGTATTTCCTGCACCAGAAAAAGATAAAATTATGGCAGGAATTGGTAATTATACCGTTTTAGTCAGAACTCAAGAATGGGCATTAATGAAAGAAGGGAAAGAAAGTCCAGAAGCTTGGAATGCGCTTAATAATTTATTTGTTATCTTACAATCTTTTGATCCTAAGACCAGTTTAGAAAGAATCTATTATTCTCAAGCTGTAAGAAATCTTGATACTATTGTTGAAGCAAGAAGAAACAGGCTTTCTCGATTAACAAGTATTATACCGAAGGAACTAAGTTCGTCCCTTATCATAGGCTCCATCTTTCTTGTTATTATACTAGGCTTAGTTCGTGGAGAATCAGACTTTTTAAATACTACACCCATATTATTTTTTGCGATTGTTTTTGGCTTTAATTTAGCCATAGCCTTAAGTTTTGATTATCCTTATTCAGGCGATATTGCAGTAAGTAATCGTTTATTCTATGAAGGCCTTTTAAGTTCGTTTAAAGACCCCCAGCCTAATAACTAACATAGGGTAATCTTTCTAATTAAGTGAAGTTTTATTACTTTAAAATAACATAGAGATACCAGACGTTAACGTATTTTTCACTTGCTTGTTGACCTAGCCGATGTAGAATCATTTTAAATGCACCGTATGCCTCAAAGAGCCTTTGGATGAAGGCTTTACTCTTAATGCTACAGCTAAAAAGTTGAGAAATGAATGGAATTACTTCAATCAAACTTTAGTAAAATGAAAAGCTGTTTAAATGAGAGATATTAAATTAAAGGTTTGTTTTAGAAAAATTATTTCTAATTCTATACTATAACTAATTAATTAGGAAAAGCCCTATGTTAGTACAATTAATTTTAGGATTTTTACCTTGGATTTTATACTCTAGCTTAGCTGGACCTAGCTTAAAACAGCAAAAGATTGCAGTTATAGTTGCTCTCTTGGTTGTTTTGGTTCTAGATTTTAAAGAACTAAAAAAAGGCTTTGTGCTTACTTGGGGAACTTTACTTTTTTTTATCCTTCTATTAGCTGTTATTTTTATATACCCTTCACCCTGGTTAGAAAGCCATGTTAGTTTAATCGCAAACTGTGCATTGGCTTTGATTGTTTGGTTTTCTTTAGTAATTAATAAGCCTTTTACATTACAGTATGCACGCGAGCAAATAAGTGCTGAATATTGGCAATCACCCTTATTTATCCGAATTAATCAAATTATCACGATTGCCTGGGGAATATGCTTTTTAATCCTGGTCCTTGTTAATGCATTACCTCTTTTTTCCGTAGTTTTAAGTGATTGGTTGTATGTAATACTTTCTGTATTGCCGCTCTTATTGGCAGTTTGGTTTACTAGTGTTTTTCCCGACTGGTATAAAGAACGTCAACATAGGTAACTTAATTTTTAATCTTTAGCCAAAAGGGTCGTAATCGTTTTGCCGTAGAAAGCCTACTAACTATAGCATGGTTGTTAAAATTAAAAGCAAACAATATAATGATTCGCATATTGCCGTTTGTGTATATTAAAAATTTCATAAAAGGAATTTATTGGAGTAGTGATGAAAAGAAAGCAAGAAGATAATTGGGATGGGAAAATCTATAGTGATCCTGAATATTCTCGCTTACAGCATTATTTTGAAGATAAAGTATTTACAGATTTTGTATTAAAACATGAAGGTGAACGCAATAAAAATAAGCGAGTTTTAGAGATAGGTTGTGGTAATGGTCATTTAACAAAGAAAATAAAGACAGAATTAAAAAGTGATCATGTAGTAGCTATAGATAACTCTAAATCAATGATAGAAGAAGCTAAAAAAACTTATGCAAATAATTCAAGTCTTTTTTTTAAAAAGCAAGATATTACTAATCCCCGGCTACCTTTTTATCAACAATATAATGCAATGATATCTTTCTTTTGTTTCCATTGGATTGTCAAACAAAGAGAAGCTTTAAAAAATGTAAATAGGGCCTTACAAGCAGGAGGACATGGTTATATTTTTTTCCCAGGACGTGCTCATTTTCCACAAGCGGCTACTCCAACTAAAAGAAGCTATATTGATATAGCAAAAGATTTATTAATCAATGACCCTGAATTTAAAAATATCTTCAATGATTTTAACATAGAGCGTATTAAGCTCTCTGGCGATAACTACCCTACGTTTGTTAAAGAAGCTGGATTAGAATTAGAAGAATTAATTCCAGTTAATGAAACGTTTATATTTCAAGATATAGCTGAATTAAGTCGCTTTTATCAAGGTATCTTATCAGGTTATCTAAAATTTAATGCACCTGCTAGCCTATCTGATACTGAAAAATTGAACTATGTTGCAAAACTTTGTAATAAGATTGCTCATGAATTAGTTAAGCAAGGTACCTATAAAGAAACCTCTAATGGGCACATAGAATCTCAAGAAGATTTTTTACTCGCTGTTGTTAAAAAGCCTGGCTTAAAAGCCACACAAAATATCGATTTAAGTAAACTACAATTGAAAGACTCACACGCCAAATTAATCCCTAATCCTGACTTATCCTTATTACTTCGGATTTTAAATGCTGGCCCGCCTGCTAATAATACCAGACGACACGATAAAGATAATGAAGAGTATACTTACTTACAACTTCGTTAAAGGTCAATCCTAATGATTTTCGTCATAGAACAAATAGAAGGCGTGATGGCATTATCAACCCAAATCTTTCCAGGATTATTTCCTTCAATAACTGACATTACAACAGGAAAGTTAGGTGTGTTCCTAAAAAAAGAAATTATTTGTGATGAATTTTTAATTGGTAGCTTAATCATTGGCTTGCTTATATTACATGTAAATGACTGCCCAGGATAAGTGGGTAGTTGGTTATTTTAGATAATTTACTTAATGGAATAATATTCTCTTAAAGATAACTTATGTTAAGGTTAACTGACAATCTTGAATTAAAGCAGGATTTTGTGGTGTTAAAGAAAAGCTTATTTTAGTATTAGCGCTGTTGCCATAAGCTATAAAAAATCCACATAGCTGACTCTCAGCAATCACTATAATGAAGGATAGAACCTGCTTCTGCAAATAACAAATGAGTCTGCTTTTTTAAATCCTCTCTCGGGAAATCTAAGAAAAAGTTATCTGCAAAAATGTCACTCGCTTCTGCTCCTCGCTAATCAGGTAATAGAGCTATTAGTGCTTTTTTCCTTGCTTTTAATAGGATGATGCTCTTAATTGCCTGTTTGGTAAATACGCCTGTCAATTAAAGTATTTAATATCTGTAGATTAATCTCAATAGTTGATCTTTGATAGCGCTAAAATAATAGCTCCTTCATCAGTTTACTTTTATAAGCAGAAACTAACAATAGACGCTCTTGATATTACAATAAGGTAAATATATTTTTCAGTTGATATAATGTGACTTAGTTAAAATCGATCTACTGGTAATAATCTAGGCTCTTATAGAACAAGTATTTTTCCCTAAATTGTGGTAAAATAAAATTCGAATGAATTATAAAAAAATCAAACTGACTGCTAATTAATACTAATATTATTTTACAGTGAAGCTTTCTGTTAATCTATTAAGGAAAAAGATGAATTTTCAAGCCTTAGGCTTAATTAACCTTCTAGTGCAAAATGTGCATAAATTGGGATATAATAACCCTACACCTATTCAATCCAAAGCTATACCACCTATTTTAAATCAGCAAGATGTCTTAGCTTCAGCGCAAACTGGTACCGGTAAAACCGCGAGTTTTGTATTACCTATTTTACAACTCTTAAGTAAGAAGCCAAGAGCTAAGGACAGGCGAGCTCTTGCCTTAATTCTTACGCCAACACGCGAATTAGCGGCACAAGTTTGCGATAGTATTAAAGAATATAGTCTTAATTTAACGTTACGTTCTACTGTTGTCTTTGGCGGTGTAAAAATTAATCCTCAAATGATGAAGCTACGCTCAGGCGTAGAAATTTTAGTAGCTACCCCTGGTCGTTTAATCGATTTATATCAGCAAAATGCAATTAAATTTGATCAGATAGAAGTTTTTATCCTTGATGAGGCAGATAGAATGCTTGATATGGGCTTCATTCATGATATAAAACGAATTATTCGTTTGTTACCAGTGAAAAGACAAAATTTAATGTTTTCTGCTACATTTTCAAATGACATTAGGTCTTTAGCTAAAGGACTGTTACATAATCCAGTTGAAATTGATGTCGCGCCGCGCAATATTTCGGCCATTAGTATTAAGCAAACTATTCACCCAGTTGATAAGAACCGTAAAGCTGATCTCCTTGGTCATCTGATTCATCATAATAAATGGGATCAGGCGCTTGTTTTTTCGCGCACCAAACATGGCGCCAATAAGCTTGTTAAGCAACTGGCAGAAGCTCAAATCCATGCAGTAGCCATTCATGGCAATAAATCTCAATCGCAAAGAACTAAAGCCTTAACTGAATTTAAAGAAGGAAAAGTGCATGTCTTAGTTGCTACTGACATTGCTGCCCGAGGTATTGATATTGAAAAATTGCCTTGTGTCATTAACTTTGATTTACCGCAGGTTGCAGAAGATTATGTCCACCGTATTGGCAGAACAGGTCGGGCGGGCTTTGTAGGTCAAGCAATATCTCTAGTTAGTGCAGATGAAATAGGGCTGCTACTCGCCATTGAAAAGCTGATCAAAAAGAAGCTTAATCGCAGCGAAATTACGGGTTTTGAACCAGTCCATCATTTACCACAGTCAGTTTCAAAACCACAAACACCAGATAACTACGCTTCCAGATCTAAGGTTAAAAAGGTAAAGAAAAAAACTAAAAAATGGAGTACTACAGTCACCCATAAGGGAAAGAATGCTAAAAACAAATAACAATACTCTTAATTAAGAAGCAAATATAGGTTAAATTATTTTGGCCCACTTTTACTATGGATTGTTGACAATTTAATTTAATAAGAAACCCATGATTGCTAGGTAGGTTGCGACAGTGAAGAACTTCGCGATGTTGTCAATCAAGGCCATCAATCCTTGTCATTCCAAGAATATGTAAATTATCAACGCCCCTAGCAGCAATTCTTGGATATTGCTAAACTCACTTTAATTCAATAAGGGAGAAATTATCATGACTAACAATGATGCAAATAAATTTGCATTCAATTCTTTTGTAACAGCGTTTGCGCCTGGAAATGAACATATGATTGATCAATATTTTGATTCTGACCTTATATTATGTAATCATTCTGTGTCAAAAAAGTTTGATTTAAATGATTTGAAATCACGTTTACCTAATATACACAAAAAATATCAGAATTTAAAAAGTGAAATAAAAGATATCATTGTAGAGAATGACCGTATTGCATTTCATGTAAAACAAAATGCATTTTGTATTATAGATAATAAGCATATTACATTGGATGTCATGAATCTATACAAATTGTACAATGGCAAAGTAAAAGAATGGCAAATTTGGGAAAATTTTAATCAAGGCAAGGCAGACGAGACAATTTAAATTCATTTAAAATTTTTCAAAAATTCTGATAGACTAGATGCTTCCAAAGGCGGGCTAATATAATAACCCTGAATTTGATTACTATGATGATTGCGTAGAAATTCGAGCTGTTCTTTCGTTTCGACCCCTTCTGCTAGAACTTGAAGCCCCATAGATTTAGTCATATTAATGATAGCTTCGATTATATTCTTATCATCTATATTGGTATCAATACCTTGAATAAAGCTTTTATCAATTTTAATTTTGTCAAAAGGAAAAAATTTAACATAGTTAAGGTTAGAATAACCAACTCCAAAATCGTCCATTGCAATTTTAATTCCCATATCTCTTAAAATTCTCATAGTATTAAAGACATCATTAGAGTTTTCTAAAATAATATGTTCCGTAATTTCTAGCTCTAAATAATGTGGTTCAAGGCCGCTCTCCTTAAGAGCTTCCTTAACAATTTGGATAAAATCTTTTCTCAATATTTGACTTCCGGAAATATTGACTGCCACAGTTAAATCTGAAAACCCGGCTTCCTGCCATCTTTTAGTTTGTAAGCAGGCTGTACGTAAGACCCAATTCCCAATTGGAATAATTAATCCTGTTTTCTCTGCAGTAGAGAGAAAACTATTTGGGGCAAGCATACCTAATTTTGGATGATTCCATCTTAACAAAGCTTCAACGCCAATTATCTTATTTGAGGCTACACTGACAAGTGGTTGATAAAAGAGAATAAATTCGTCATTTTCTATTGCTTTTTGCAGTGCTGACTCTAACTCTACTCGCTTTATTAAATTATAGTTAAGCTCACTGGTATAAAATTGAAAATTACTTCTGCCTGTTTCCTTGGCATGGTAGAGGGCAGTATCAGCATTTTTTAAAAGTTCATCTGGGGTTTCCCCATCTAGAGGATAGACACTAATACCAATACTACCTGCTACTTTGACCTGCCTTCCCTGAATTGAAAAAGGAGTATTAAATATTTCTTGCAGGTCTTCAGCTAGCGCAGTAAAATTATCGAGATTGATTTGCCCAGTTAAGATAATAACGAATTCGTCGCCACCAAAACGTGTAACAGTATCAGATTCCCTAAAGCAGTTTTTCATCCTTACCGAAACTAAATTAAGTAACTCATCGCCCGCTTTATGGCCAAGCGTATCATTAATTTGTTTAAAATTATCTAAATCGAGTATAAATATACCTACAAATAGATTACTACGCTTGGCGTAGTTTATAGCTTGCTGTAGGCGATCCATTAAAATAATACGATTCGGTAATCCAGTTAAAGTATCATGGGTAGCTAAATGGAGGAGTTCCTCCTGTAAATGTTTATTTTCTGTGATCTCTCGAAAGCTTAAGACGACGCCAAGCGTATAATCTTCTAAACCATGAGAAAAATAATGGGAATATAATTCAAATATCTGTCCTGTATATAATTTTAATTCTTTTACACTTTCCATTTTAGGTTGCCTGCATAAGTTTAAAATCATGGCTAAGCACTCGCTCGAATTTTCAACTTGTGAGGCTAGTTTTTGCAAGACTTCTAATGAATTTCCTTTTTCAATTAATTCTGCAGACATATTCCATAAATTTAAAAATTTTTGATTATAAATTAAGATATTTTCATTTTGATCCAATGCGAGAATACCCTCTTGTGTAGATTCTATCGTCGCTCTAGTTAATGTTAAATTCTTATCAAGATTGGTATTCGCATTTTCCAGCTCAGCAGTACGTTCAGCTACTGCCTTCTCTAAATTTTTAATTTGTAGCAAAACTTCACGTTTAAGCTCCCATTTTTTTAAAAGAGCTGATGTCAGCTGCCTAACCTCAATAACGTCAAAAGGTTTTTTTAAAATAAGTAGATTATCTTGACCATCTAATATTTTTGAAATCTCTTCTAAAGAGTAATCAGAATGAGCTGAACAAATAACCATTTGTATGTTAGGGTCTACTTCCCATAATTTTTTAATTGTTAACACCCCGTCCCATCCTGGCGGCATACGTATATCTACAAAAGCGAGCGCATAGGGTTCATCAGTTTCAATAGCTTTTTTAACCAATTGCAAAGCTTCCTGGCCTTGAAAGGCTGAATGCAACGTTATAGTTTGAGCTTCACGTGTTTCCGGCAAATTGGCTGAGTTAAATAAATTATTAAATGTTTCCTGAAATGAGTCTGCCTTCTCATTTTTTACATTTAATATCTTATAGAAATCTTCATGTATTGCCTGATTATCATCCACTAACAAAACTTTATTTTGCTGAACTTTAGACATACTCTTCTTGCTTCCTTTCTAAAGAAAAATCTTTGCCTATTTTATAAGGGAAAATCATTCTAAAAGTAGCACCTTTTCCCTCACCTTCCGAGCTAGCTTTTAAAGATCCTCTCATTTCAGCAGCGGCTATAGCACTGGCATGTAGACCAAAGCCATGGCCATTTTTCTTAGTAGTAAAACCATGATGAAAAATTTTATCTAAATTTTGTGCACTAATACCAAGGCCATTATCTATGACTTCAATATAAAATTTATCTTCATTTACCAAACCTGTACGTAAGGTAATAGTTTTATCATGTTGGGTAGAGGCCAAAAGGGATTGCTTAGCATTATCAATTAAATTGATTAAAATCTGTGTTAGCTTGGACTTATCAATATAAATTGGTTTAAGTTTTGAATATACTTTTTTTATATTAATATTATGACGCTTAAAATTTATACTTACCATAATCAGCGCTACTTCGATCACATCGTCAATACAAATTAGCTCTTCAAATTTAACAATGCCACTTAATTTCTGCTGCGCTGCAATAATATTTTTAATATGCTGAACATTTTGAATCAGTTGACTTAATTCTTTTTTAGCTGCCTCAAACTCACTATGCCAATATTCAGCCATTTTGTTTAAGAAAAGGGGTATTTTTGCTCCGCGTGGGTCAATGGTAATAAATTCGCCTAAATTTTGCTGGTGCTCGCTAATTAAGCTGTTTAAATCTTTTAAATTTTGTAAATTAATATTTTTCAGATGATCTGTAATTAGCGCTGAAGAGACATTTACGCTATTTAAAGCATTACCTACATTATGAAGCACATTAGAGGCCACTTCCGCCATGCCTGCTTTTCTGGCCATTTCTATTGAGTTAGCATGTAACTTAGCTTGCAAGCTAGAGAGAATAAGCGCAATACTCATAATAACAATAGTAACAATTGCGATACTAATAGCCAATATATTGTGATTTACAGCATGGCCTGTATGAACATGGTCGGTGGTAGTAGGTAAAAAAATAGCAGCTTCCATACCAATATAATGCATTCCACAAATAGCCGCGCCCATAATAAGAGCGCTAATAATCTTTAAACGCACTTTTGCCCGTGTGGACACTTGGGAGCTCTTTATAGCTAGGTATAAAGCAGCCTCTGACGCAATAATGGCAACAATAATTGAAAGAAAGAAAAGACCAGGTAGATATCGTATCTCCATGCCTAACATAGCAGACATACCCACATAATGCATAGATGCAATAGAGAATCCTAGTATTATTCCACCAAGGGCAAGCGCTCTTATTTTAACTTCTTTATTTTGCAATAAAGAAAAGGCAATTCCTGATGCAATTATTGCAATTAGCATAGATAAACCAGTCAGGAAAGGATCATAGGCCATGGGCATAGGCATAATAAACGCTAACATACCAATAAAGTGCATTGACCAAATACCCGCGCCCATTGCGAAAGCGCCTCCTAAAATCCACCAAATTTTATTATTAAAAGAAGTTCCAATATCACGTACACGGTTAGCAATATCAAGAGCGACATAGGAAGCGCCAACTGCAACTAAGTAGGAAAGAATAACTAAAGGTAAACTATAAGTTCCTTGAATTTGATTAGCTGGTATAGATGAAAGTTGGAAAAAATCCGCTAACATATCTTTCCTTAATTAGATTTTTCCCTTAAAACTACCAAGTAGTTTAAAAGGAATAATTCATAAATTCCCTACTTTCGCTAAAATTAATACTTATTTATCTTTTAAATTATAGCTAATAAAATAAAGAATGTAGTCCAAAATTGTTAGGCTTACTTTAAAGATTACTGACTTAAATAATTGACTAACTAAATTATGTTTATGTACTTTAAACTGGAACTAGTGTTAAATTTTCCATAGACTGAGCCTGGGTTATAACTTCCGTCTAAGGCTTTCAAAAACCACCGAACAGCTGAAAAAGAAATTTTCAGGTTGATGCTTCTTTATCTCATAAAACTTTTCTTAATAGACTATTTTTATGATTTCCAACTCCTCTTTCCCACTTGGTGTTTCAACTATAACAATATCCCCAATTTCAGCTTTTAATAATGCTCTGCCAACAGGAGAATTCCAGCTTATCTTACCTTGTTCAATATCTGCTTCATCAAAGCCAACTAATTTTACGGTTTTCTCTGTATCTTGTTGGGAATAAGTCACTGTTGCTCCAAAAAATACTTTTTGAAGATTTTTTTGTAAGGTTGGATCGACTACGCAAGCTGTTTCAATTCGCTTATTAAGATAGCGTATTCGGCGATCAATTTCTCTTAAGCGCCTTTTTCCATAAATATAATCACCATTTTCAGATCGGTCGCCATTTCCTGCTGCCCACCTTACCACTTCAACAATTTTTGGCCGCTCCACATAAAATAACGCCTGCAATTCTTTTTGTAACATCTCTAATCCATAGGGAGTAACATAATTTTTGGTATTACCCATTATAATTTCTGGTAGTTCATCCCTCTCTTCATGATTAGTTTCTTTAGTGAATGCCTTACTCATAGGTGTCATCCTCGTTTAATTTAGAAAGCAAAAAACTAACCAGTCAAATAGACCTAATTAATTAACTTTTCTAAGTAAAAAGATATTGAAGAGCTTTATTGTTTGAATAATTTAAGTATAAATTTTCAACAATGAAGTCCAAATTAAATGTAAGCAAAGATATATAATTTAATTATATAAAATTTTTAACTTAATTTTTGCCTTAATTAACAATTACTCATACTAGAAATTTAAGTACCAGCTTAAAAATAATATCATCTCATAAAAAACTAACTTTGATTGAACCTATAAAAGTTAAGTAAATTTAAAATAAATAGAATTTATTGGATTACGGCTAAAAAAGCCTTTTTCTAATTAGAACTTATATGGTTTTAAATATAATCAAATTGATCATATTTAATGAAATAAGGTATACTAGCTTAATTAGATATACTACGCATTAAACTTTATAGAAAGGTTAAAAAGTGTCTAAAAATGAGTTGTTAGCAGTATATAAGGACGGGTTAATAGCATGTATGTTTGCTTAAAGCCTAAGACGCCCGTTGTGATCACTTAAGAAAAGAACACTAATGAGAATATACTAAGCCTTTGAAAGTAATAGCGAAATACTAAAAAGAAAAGCCCGAATTAATTTAAATTATCTTAACCACAACTCGTTATATAATATGACAAAAAATTCACTAAAAACCTTATGTATTTTTTTATCAGCGATATTTTATATAGTATCGTTGTGTTTACCAGCAGCTATTACGCCTGATTTTGAAAGAGGACTTTTACAAGTAAATTATGGTTACGAACTCTTCTTGTTTGGATGGTTGGGCTTAATTTCTTTTCAACTTGCCTGGCTAGCGAATCCTCTTTATATTATTGCGTTAATCACTTATGGTTCAAAAACTAGCCGTTATCTATGTATTCTGGCCCTTTTCTTTGCTTTATTATCTCCCTTTGTAATTGTCGAAAAACTACTCTTAGGTTTTTATTTCTGGCTTGGAAGTATGGCTATTCTGCTCTACGGCAATAACCTACATAACTTATCCAGTGAGTAACATCGATTTATGCTAAGATAAATTTTTATCCGACATGCGATTGACCACGTCATATGCCCTACAGTTTTCTTCGCCATAAGGATTCATTTGAAATATTTAAATACTTCATTGGTTATTTGCGCTACATTTTGTCGAATAAAATTAATCTTTTTCACAATGATAAAAAAATGTCTTCTCCGGTAAATAACATCATAATTTTCTTCTTCCAATCTAAAATTTTCTCGATTATATTTAACGACTATTAAAACAAGGAAGAATCCTCAAAGGAGAAGGAATTAATGACCTCTTTAAAAAAAACTGCCTTAAGTATGTTTATTATTAGTGTTTGCAATACTCAGCCTTCTGTGGCTGGTAGTATGGGGCCAGTTACTGGATGTGATCAAACTAATTTTTTTATTGGGATGAATGCTCTTTATCTTCAGCCCCGTAATGATGATTTAGATTATGCAACAGTTTTTACTAGGCGCCCTACGCATACCTATAATGTTGACTTAGACTATGATTGGGGATTTCATCTTTTTGGCGGAATAAAATTTTATAACAATAACGATATAACTTTTGCATGGCAAAGACTTCATACGAGTGATCGCGAAACCATTTTTCCTGATGAAGATTTCGCTGTAGAGCCACGTTGGTTGCCTCAAGGCGCTTGGACATCGGTACTAGGTAAAACTAGTTTTGATTATGATGAAGTGTCCGGTGTTATTGCTCATACGCATCCTTTTAATAATGGTTGGTTGATTCGCTATGGAATAGGTGCTGAATATGCAGAAATTGACTCAAGATTTTTAGTCCATGCTACAACAGACTCAATAACAGTAAATCGAGGATTTACTAATATCAGCGATTTTCATGGGGTAGGACCGCGAATTGAAGGAGACGTATTTTATAATCTCTTTCAGGGGATTAATGTATTTGCAAGTGCCAATGCTGCCTTGCTAATCGGATCTAGAGAATTTCATCTATCAGCACATCATCGTAGTGATTCAAGCAGATTCTTTGAGGGTAGGTTAACACAAATACCAAAATTTGGCCTTCGAGTGGGCGTAGATTATAAGCATCCTTTCGGTCTCTTAGGTGCCGGTAAAAGCGCTACTATTGATTTTCAAGTTGGCTGGCAAGCCGAAACTTATTTTGATGCCATTGAGCATCCTTCGACTGGCGTCATTGGTGGAGAAGGCTCAATAAGCACTGTTTTGCCTCGAACATCTAACTATAGTAATCAAGGATTATTCTTCGGTGTCACATTATCCACCGATTGTTTATAAGGATTTCAGACTTAATGTGGCCTTTTGATAAATGATGTTATCTCCTTTACAAATGAGCAGTGCGATACCAGGCATCCTTTGGCCGCCTGCTCCACATCCAATGGGTGCTCAGTTATATTACCAACTTAATTATTTTAATTGTTCAGAAAAATTTCCAATTGCTGAAATTTTGAAAAATCAATTTAGCCAATTATTAATTTTATTAAATTATTCACGGCAAACTGTTCCTTATTATCAGGATAAACTAAAGCATCTACCTACGTTCAAAAACTGGGAAGCGTTGCAACAAGCCTGGAAAGAAATACCTCTACTAACACGAGAAGATCTTCAACAGGCAAGAGAGTCTATTTTTGCAATGCAAGTTCCTTCAGGTCACGAACCCTCAGAGTTACTTAGTACAAGCGGCTCAACAGGAAGGCCCGTTACAGTCAAAGGTAATATCGCCACTCAGTTTTATTGGAATGCTTTCTCACTTAGAAATCATCTCTGGCATGGGGATGAATTTGATAAGTCCTTTGCTAGTATTCGTTATACGGAGAATAAAGATGCTCTGCCGCCTTTGGGAACTAAATTTTTATCCTGGAGCCCTGCTACTTATCCGATTGTGAAAACAGGACCCTGCTATCATCTCACGTTATGCACGCCAGAAGAAGAGGCGATATGGCTTCAACGAGTAAACCCAGATTATTTAAATTGTAATCCCTCTACTCTAAGGGAAATTACCCTTTACTTAGCTAAGCATGGCAAAAAATTAGGTAATCTTAAGAAGATACATACTCATAGTGAAATAGTTGAACCCGCTTTACGTGATTTAGTTAAAGAAGTATTTGATGTTCCCTTAGTTGATAATTATTCTTCAAAAGAGTGCGGATATATTGCACTAGAATGCCCTGTTAGTGGCTATTACCATGTGCAGTCTGAAAATGTTTTGGTTGAAATATTAGACGAGAATAATAAACCCTGTGCTGTTAATCAACCTGGACGAGTTGTCGTAACGGTACTCCATAATTTTTCCTCTCCCTTAATTCGCTATGATATCGGGGATTATGCTATTCCTGGTGATATCTGCTCATGTGGAAGAAATCTTCCTGTATTGAAACAGATTTTAGGAAGAAAACGAAACATGTTGCAAATGCCTGGGGGACAACGATTTTGGCCAGCGTTTGCAAGTCAGGGTATTCGTATGATGGATCTTTTTTCTTGCTCTCAATTCCAAGTTGTACAAACCTCATTAACGGAACTTCAGATCAACTTGGTGAGAGCCACCTCATTCACAGCGCAAGAGGAACAAGTCATTCGAGATAAACTCAAAATAATTTTTAATTACCCTTTTAATTTTTATTTTAATTTTGTTGATTCAATTCCACGCAGCGCAGGTGGAAAATTTGAGGATTTTATATCACTCATTGAATAGCTCTAGCCTTGATGCAACGCAGCGTAATCAAGAAATTATTCATTTCAAAATTAATCTATTAAAGACAACATTGATCTAATGGTTTAGAAAATACTAGATCACATTAAAATAAATAACCTTGTGCGCTACGCTGGCTAAGGAGATTTAATCGAAGTAGATATTTCAAATTTATCTTCTTACTACAAGTCCTATCAAGACAGTATCTAGCGCAGGAGTATGGTCAGGATCGTGAATATCTCCTTGCCAAAATATATAACTATAGGTAGCTTCGAAAGTTACATAGGGATTAACTGGAATATCGATACCACCAGCTACAACTGGACGATAAGAATGCTCATGGAATCGAACGCCATTACTGAGGCGAAGATCAGTGTTTACATAAGCTGCACCAGCTTTAGCAAAAACGGTTGCCTTTTCGAATGGTTGGTAAGAAAGTTTACCTAGCAAATCCAATGAATAGGTATTTCCTTTCATTTTGACGCGACTTTCACTACCAGACTGGAAAAAGGTCGTAATATGCCAGATAAGATCACTATAAAGTCCTACTCCAGCCTCAACAGCTAAAAATGGATTGAACTCATAACCAGCCATTAATCGCCCTGCGGGCCCGTCATCGGATTTATCGGTATTAACTGAAGTAATAACGAAACCATTAAATTCGCTAGTTCCAGGATCGCCATTTTTAAAGCTTTGGTTCCCATAACCCGCTTGAGCGCCCAAGTAAAATGGATGAGCGGGAGCAAAAGCGACACCATCACAAAAGACATTTTGAATAGGGCTGAAAACGCTCAAAATACCTACCCATTTTAATTTATTAATTTCTAACATAAATTACTCTTTCCAATTTATTTAAGCAGTGATCATTAAAGAAAAATAGAAAAAAGTCCATCTTAATAA
The DNA here is from genome assembly GCF_052527395.1 of Legionella pelazae. Taxonomy (NCBI): domain Bacteria; kingdom Pseudomonadati; phylum Pseudomonadota; class Gammaproteobacteria; order Legionellales; family Legionellaceae; genus Legionella; species Legionella pelazae. Next base: position 25,597 of record NZ_JBNVZS010000018.1, on the reverse strand, counting down.
ATAAAAATATGTAAGGAAAAACTTCTTTTATATCAATTACAGCAAGCTTAAACTCGATATAGAGCGGCATAATCAAGCTATTATGTATATTTACAAAACTATCTCTAATTTAAAGTATTACATTTGCTCAATTTTAAATAAATAATTGCAACGCATATAGTGATTAAATGAAAAAGTTAGATCAATGGTATAATAGTTAATTAAGTTATATTTAATTCGTTTAATAAGCTGAATTAGCTTAGTTAGAAAATACTACTCTATTAAGCTATTACAATTTAAATAGGCGTATTTTCTTTTTGCAAAATAGGGAATAAATATTTCCAATATGATGGCAATATATCCAGAAGCAGACATAGCATAAGTATACATATTTTGGGAAAATAAAGATAAAATTAACGGAGGTGTAAAGGTAGCTACGCCTACCCAAAAACGATTTTTTGCTTTCATTACATCCACTAAAAAATCAAATACGCCTAATGAAACGCAAATAAATGATCCAAATAAAGCCACGACTTGAAATGTCGACAATAATTGCGACATCACTGTTGAATGTAAATAAAATTTTAAACTATGATTAAATGCTAGCAATTGATTATTACTTTGATAAATACTCAATAAGCCATGCTTACCCTCACTAGGGATCAAAGTATAGATGGTGTAAAGCCATGAGATATATAAAAGTAAAACAACAGTCGTGCTGGTAATCAACATCCATTGAAACAAATTTCGATTATCACGGCCATAGTATGAAACTAGACTGGGAATAATAAATTGATAGCCAAAGGCATTAACAATAACCATAAGCAATGCAAATGCGCCTGTTGGATTTCCGACTATTTTTGTAGAAACGGAACTTGTTGCATACATAGAACCAAAGATAATAGCGATTCCTAATAAACACAATTTAAAGCTAACCAATACAACATTGAGGCGTATAATAATTTTGGCGCTAATAATAACTATTGTACCCAATATAATTACACAACCCAGGCTAATATTAAAATGCGATAACAAAGGATGAGACCATGTTAAATGACTCATAATTAACGAAGTGCAGCCAGAAATATAAGAAGATAATGAGAAATAAAGCAGCCATAAAAATAGAGTAACGGTGATAAGCTGCATCTTGTCACCTAAATATTTTCCAACAATACTATAATAAGAGTTATATTTTTCAGGACAACTTAAAATTAAGTCCAGCACATATAGCCCAGTTTTAGTCATGACCAACCACGAGGCAAGAATAAAAACCAATGTAGTTGAAAATCCATAATTAGCAGAGACAATTGGAATAGCAAGAATACCACCGCCAATAATCGCGCCAATGATAAGAAAAGTACCGCTTAAAAAACGTAACATGAATTACCTCTTAGGAAGATAGAAACAATGAGTTTCTAATCAAAACGCTTTTGATATCTGGCTAAGGTTCATGAGTGAAACATCAAATTATGCTTAATAATGACCTTTACCAATAAAATTATGTATAGGTCGAAATATTAGCATACTAAATAGATTAATTAACATAAATATACATTTTTTAGTTATAAAGGTGCATAAATATTAATATATTTCGCATAAATATAAATAAAGACGGTAAAGCTCTTTATTAATACTCTAAAAAACTTCTCGGGCGGGGACTAAATATTACACAAGAAAGCAAGCGTAGCAACGCTTAAATTAGTAAGATCACAATGCTTTATGTCTAACACGTTTACAATAATATTTATTAGTCATAGACAAAATATCAGGGCTAATATAAATTTGCCCTTCATTTCTGTGCATAGTTTATTAAAAATTTTTAAAGTAAAATTTTTTAATTATTTCTTAAACCTTTTGATGGAAGATTTATATGACCATAACAATGAATGTATTTATTAATGGAACTGATGAAACTGCAGATGATTTATCTTCTTATGAAGGTATTACATCGCTAGCTAATGTCCTGCACGCCTTGGCCATTAAAAATGATAAAACAGTCAATTATTGCTTAGATGGTTGTGGTATTAATAATCAACATCCATTAGATTTAGGAGCCATTTTTACATTCAATTTAGAAAAACAAGTTAATGACATTGTAAAGAAAGTCAAATCTATAATTGATGAAAATGGAAAAGTACATTTAAATTTATATGGATTTAGTCGAGGTGGCGCGGCAGTCTTATGGATTTGCAAAAAATTAAAAGATATTTCTAATGATAAGTTATCTATTAATGCCTCTGCATTTGAGCCGGTTCCGGGTAACTTTATACGTGGTGCTTATGCAGATAAATTAACTGGTACCTGCGCTACTTTGGCAAGTCAAATTGCAGATTTAAGTGATTGTAACAATATTAATAGAATACAGGTATTGTTTACTGCTGACCCTTTACCGGATATTGCCTGTCATGGCCCTATCTTACCTATATTGCCTAAAAATACTTTTACTCAGGCGGATGTAACTTCTGGTTGCCATAAAAGTGCTGAACGATTTATTGTTACTGCACATTCTGTAAGACCTAGCAATAAGCATTCATTAATTGCCTTTCACCAAATTGTCGATTTCCTAGAAGAAAGTGGCCTAGAGTTTGATTTTTCCCAATTAGCATTATCGACTAAGTTAAGAGATAGAAGCACTCAAAACAAACTAAGTATATTAAAACAAATTACTGTTGAACCTTCTCACCGCGCTATGCATTTTTATAATGAAATCAAAGTAAAAGATTTCTCAATAAACGGTGTTCAATATGTTAATTTGTATCATCAAAGTTTAGAGGGCAAAGAACATGATATGTCTCAGTGCGCTTTAGTATTAAAAGAATATAATCCAGCACCAACCTATAGCAATGGTTTAAAGAGTTTTGGCTTATTTACTACATCCACTGTCGCCGCCGCAAGTACAGCTGTACTATATTCAGCAAGCAGTTCTTATAATAAATAATTTATGTTTAGACAAGAAGTGGGCGTCTTATAGGTCACCTACTTCCGATTATAGTTATACCATAATTTATTAACTACTACTTTTTCGTTTATGAAATAAATAGTACAGCCCAGGCAATACAAGTAATGTTAGAAAAGTTGAGGAAATGATGCCGCCAATTACCACGGTAGCGAGTGGCCTTTGCACTTCTGAGCCTGTGCCTGTTGCTAAAGCCATTGGAAGGAATCCTAAGGAAGCGACTAGCGCAGTCATAAGTACTGGCCTTAACCGTGCCACTGCTCCCTGGTGTATGGCTTCTTCTAAAGTTAACTTTTTCTCTTGGCGTAATTTATTGATAAAAGTAATCATCACCAGCCCATTTAAAACTGCAATTCCTGACAAAGCAATAAAGCCTACTCCCGCCGAAATAGAGAATGGAATAGCACGCAACCAGAGCGCTATAACACCCCCAGTAAGCGCTAAGGGTACGCCAGTAAATACTAGTAAAGCACTTTTTACCTCGCCTAGTGCCATAAACAATAATAAAAATATGATTATTAGAGTAATGGGAACAACAATTTGTAAGCGCTTGGTAGCCGACTCTAATTGTTCAAATTGCCCTCCCCAAGCAATCCAATAACCACTTGGAATTTTAATAGTTTCATCAATTTTCTGTTTTGCTTCGGTAATAAAGGTACTTAAATCTCGGTTGCGAATATTTGCAGTAATAACTACCCGTCTCTTACCATTTTCACGGCTGATTTGATTAGGACCTTCACTTTGTATCATTTTGGCAACTTCCGTAAGTGGTATAAAATGCCTATCGCCCTTTGCTGTTTCTGGTAGCGGCAGCAAAATGTGTTGCAAAAAGTTAGGATCACTTCGTAATGCCTCTGGAAGGCGTACGATTAAATCAAAGCGTTTATCCCCTTCAAGTAATACGCCCGCCTTTTCGCCATCCAATGCAATATCAATCACTTCTTGTACCTCTCTTATATGCACCCCGTAACGTGCTAGAGCAGGCCGATCAATCTCAATTGTAATAAGAGGTAAACCTGTAACTTGCTCAACTTTAACATCAGCAGCCCCTGGAATCTTTTCTAATACCTTGCCAATAGCTTCTGCACTCTCAAGTAAAGTTGGCATATCATCACCAAATACCTTGACAGCTACGTCACTTCTTACGCCAGAAATAAGTTCATTAAAACGCATTTGAATAGGCTGAGTAAATTCGTAATTATTGCCCGGAATTTTTAAAACAGCTTCTTCTAGTTCATGAATAAATTGTTGTTTTGTCTTTTTAGGATTTGGCCACTTACTACGTGGTTTCAAAATAATAAATGTATCAGCGACATTGGGCGGCATAGGATCGGTTGCAATTTCAGCAGTACCCAATTTAGCAAAGACATTCTGGACTTCTGGAAATTGCTTGATGCGCTGCTCTAGTAGATGTTGCATTTGTACTGCTTGGGTTAGACTTGTACCAGGAATCCGAAGTGCATGCAGAGCAATATCGCCTTCATCAAGATTTGGAATAAACTCACTGCCTAAACGTAAGGCAATGACTAAGCTTACAAAAATTAACAAGCATGCTAGAATAAGCACTGCAATACGATGTCTAAAACAGTGAACTAATAACCATCGATACCCTCTAGCTGCAAACTGGACCAGTCGATTGTCTTTTTCCTGAATATCTCCACGTAAAAAAACTGCGATAGCAGCAGGAATAAAGGTTAAGGCAAATAAAAGAGACGCCAGTAAAGCCATAATCACTGTTTCTGCCATGGGTAAAAACATTTTACCCTCAACACCTGTAAGCGTGAGAATTGGAAGGTAAACTATGGTGATAATAGATACGCCAAAGACACTCGGACGTATCACTTCGGTGGTAGCTGAAGCTGTAATGTCTAATCGCTCTTCGGTAGTTAATCTACGTTGTAGGCGATGCTGCTGCAATCCTAATTGCTTCATGCAATTTTCAACGATAATCACTGCACCATCGACAATTAAGCCAAAATCTAATGCACCTAAACTCATTAAGTTTGCACTAATTTGATTGGTGACCATCCCTGTTATAGTAAGTAGCATAGATAGAGGAATTACAAAAGCGGTAATAAGAGCAGCGCGGACGTTCCCTAGAAATAAAAAGAGCACAGCACACACTAAAAGTGCCCCTTCTAATAAGTTATTTTTGACGGTATTTATAGTGGCATTCACTAAGGTAGTACGATTATAAACAGGCTTTGCTTCTACCCCTGGCGGTAATGTTTTATTAATAGCCAGTAATTTATTAGCTACTCTTTCAGAAACTGTACGACTATTTTCGCCCATTAACATAAACACTGTGCCCATGACAACTTCTTTGCCACTTTCCGTAGCGGCTCCCGTACGTAGTTCCTTACCTAAACTTACTTTCGCCACATCACGAATATGGATTGGAATTCCTTCATAAGCAGTTATATCAATATCATTAATTTCATTCATGTTGTTAATCTGGCCTGGAACGCGAATTAAGTATTGCTCTCCATTGCGCTCAATATAACCTGCCCCAGTATTTGCATTATTGTGTTCTAGAGCAGTAAGCACGTCCTTAAAACTTAAATTAAAATAAGCTAATTTCATTGGATCAGGCGTCACATGGTATTGTTTTTTAAACCCACCAACTGCATTAACCTCCGCCACCCCTGGAACGTTACGCAACTGAGGTTTAATTATCCAATCTTGAATAGTACGCAATTCCATTGGAGAAAACTGCTTGTCCTTAGCCAGCCTTGGCTGATTGCTCACGGTATACATGAAAATCTCGCCAAGTCCTGTTGAAATGGGTCCCATAGAAGGTTCTAATTCTTGCGGTAATTTACTTCTAATTTCTTGGAGTCTCTCACTAACGAGCTGGCGTGCAAAATAAATATTGGTACCATCTTTGAAGACAACAGTAACTTGTGAGAGGCCGTAACGCGACAAAGAGCGAGTATAATCTAAAGAAGGCATACCAGCCATGGCCGTTTCTATAGGAAAAGTCACCCGTTGCTCGACTTCTAAAGGAGTAAATCCAGGTGCTTGAGTATTAATTTGTACTTGAACATTAGTAATATCAGGAACAGCATCAATGAGTAAATATTGGAAGTTATACATCCCAAGTAGAGCTATAGCAAAAGTAAATAATAAGATGAATCCACGATGTTTTAATGAAAAATAAATTATTTTTTCAAGCATCTGGTGCCTCTAATGGTCATGACTAGCTCCAGCCTTTCCTAAATCAGCTTTCAAAAAGAAACTATTTTCAGCAACATAGGCTTGCCCAGGCTTAAGACCTGAGCGAATTTCTAGCCAATCATTATCTTGCTCACCTATTTCAACGATTGCTATTTCATATTGATTACCTTTTTGTACAAAAACAACATCCCAATCACGCCAATGTTGCAGGGCTGTACGCGGTACAGCAACTTTTACTGTTTTTTCTGCAAGTGTAATAGAGGCTTTTACATACATACCAGGTAACCATTGTTGCTTATTATTAGGCAAAATAACTCGAGCAAAGGTCGTTTGACTGTTTTCAATACCAAAGGGGGAAACATAACTAATTTTTGACATTACTCTAGGTATTCCCTCATCTCCTATTACCGTTACTTTCATTCCTTTTTTAACTAAAGCAACGTCTTTACGATAAAGGGTTAAATCAATCCAGACAGTATCTAAATTTGCAATTTCATAGATAGGTTGGTTACCTGTAGCAAGTTCCCCTATGGTGGCTTGTTTGCGAACAACAGTACCAGATATGGGAGAAGCAACGGTATAGTTTTGTAAATTTTCATTACTTTCAATGACAGCTAGCACCTCACCTTGCCTAACACTTTCACCTAAACTTTTAGTCAAGTTTTTAATAATGCCTGCATAACGCGGAATTATTTTGGCTAAGGTGTCACGATTAGGACTAATTTTACCAATTACAGTTAACTTTTTTTCAAGCGTCATACCACCTGCAATTTTTACTTTAATACCTGCAGCGGCTGCAACTTCAGGCTCAATGGTTATTCGCCCTTCATAACTTGAGTAACTCCATGAGTACGTTTTGCTATTGTAATGAAGAATCACGTTAACATCGAATGAATGAGGCTCATTAATCACTTCTACGCTTTGTAGGAATTCACCAATTGGTTTAAAGCTTATAAAGTTTTTTTCACCGCTAAATCGCTTAAGTGTGATTTGTAGGCTTGCATTATTAGGGATAATTAATTTATTGTTCTCATATAAAAAAACACGAAAATGAGGCGGCATGCCTCTTTCAAACATGGTAATTTCTACAGCAATATTATCCTTAGTTAATAATCTACCGCCGTGGGGGCCTTTCGCTCTTGGTTGTTGGTCACTCGTTGCTTGGGTTGCATGATTACCTTCTGAATAAGAAATAGTTGCAAGCAAGAATATTAATATACTCAAAATCACGGTTGCCCATCGACTTATATTCAATAGTTGATAGTTGGTGTATTTTTTATATTTTTTTGTATGATCACGATTCATTTAACATCCTGAGTTTTGCATACGCCTAATAATCCATTAATTTGAATGGCTACTTTATGATTTTCGGCATGTACTTGCTGAAAATGTTTTTCTTCTTCATATAAAACCGTAATGGCATTAGCTAATTCAATATAGGTATAACGACCTTGTTGATATCCTTGACGAGCGAGCGAAACTGCCCTTCTAGCCAGAGGTAGCAGAGATTGCCTCACTTCTTGCAATTCATAATAGCTTTGCTTCCCTTGTAAAAACAAAGCATATAAATTTTGTTTTAATTCCAGACGCAGACCCTGAATCTCATGCCAAATTTGTGTATACCCTGCTTCTTCTGTAGCAATTTTACCTTGATTTTTATCAAAAACAGGTAGCGGTGCTGAAGCAGATATAACAGCTGCATTACTGCCATCATCAGAGAAATGTCTAACACCTAATTGTAGAGTCAGGTTTGGCCAAATATTTTTTTTAACGGAGGTAATTGTTGCGCGCTTAGCTTTCAATCGAAGTAATTTTTCTTTTATACTTGGACTGCAATCTATCCGTTGGGAAATAGGCCCCCAGGTTCCCTGTTGATGTACTAAACCTCGATAAGTTAATTTTTCTTTGGGAGATAGTTGTTTTCCAATTAGACGATCCAGCTTAGTACGAGAAATGACCCTATCCCGATAAGCTCGCTTTTCTTGAATTCTTGCTATTCCTAATCTAATTTGCGCTAACTTTAAATCAAGTTGGGAACCAGCACCTGCAATGACTCGGCGATTTATTTCCGTGACAATTTGCTCATTAAGTCTAGTTAGTTTTTTTGTTATTTGATACCATTGGCTAGCATTTAAAGTATCAATATAAGCTGTACCGACAGCAATATATAAACGTGACTGCTGAACAGCAATAGAGGCAAGACTAGCAATATAATCCGCTAAGGTTGCAAATTGTGCATATTGCAATCGATTCCCTAATGGAATAGGTTGAAATACAGACAAGGTTGTTTCCGCTGATTCAAACCCTTGATAACTACCAGAGCCCCCAATATTTTCCGCTTCTAATAAAACAGTAGGGTTTGGGTATTGTTTGCTTTGAATAAAAAAACCTTTCATAGCACGGGCTTTATCCATTTCGGCTTTTAACTCTGGATTGTTTGCGCAGGCTAAAACTAAGGCTTGTTGAAACGTAAGGATGTGACTTGCCATTGCAAGCTTGGTTACCACTGCCAATTGAAATAAGATAACTAATTTAAATAGGCAATATAAGTAAATCCTTCCTTGCTTAACCAATTGCGCGATTCCTCTGCTAGCAGATCTTATTTTTCATTATTCTATTTAATACCATATTTCGCATTATCGCTATTTTCTTTCCTTGCTTTTAATCTAAAAAGGTTATTTATGATGATGTCTATGATGAATATTAGGAATCCGTTAGTTACTTTTAACAAAACAAAACTCAAGACATAGAACTCAGCTGCACTATTAATTAAGAAAATAATAGAAAAAATATTTTTTATCTCGCTTAATGAATACCGCAAATTCGTTTTGAAATTAGAGATTTTGCAGAGAAAAGATATAAAATGGGATATTCTAAGAAGAAAAGCGATACTTCTGTAGTATCCTGACTGGACTCGATATAGACCATGGAAAAATTTTTTTGGTTTTCTCTTCCTATTACTTTGATGATTGTCTATTTACTTATACGTGCCGCTATCGGACGTCCCGTAAAAAGAAGAGACATCAATATGATCTCGGCAATTTATTTGATTTTTTATTTACTCATAACAGCGGGTCTTGGGTTGTTTTGGGTAGCAAGAATGGATTTGCCTCCCTTTGATTTACACTATTTGTTTGGCTATTGTTTGTTGTTTTTAGTTGCTGTCCATCTTTGGTTTCAGCTACCTATCGTTTCGATGTGGCTTAAAAAAAATAGTCCTTCTATTTTGCTTAACGATACCCATACACAATGGAAGCCGCGAGTCAAAAACCTTTTTTTAATTATCATCACGCTCATCCTTTGTTCTGCAATAGCTATTATAATCTATGAATTCATTACTCCAACAACTAAAACGCTGATTGAAAGTAACCCCAAAATAGCAATCGGTCATCGTATCTGGCTTGTGTCTAAAGAAAAGAAAATAGACTCCACTAGTTATATCCACCATCTGGGAGATATCACTCGTGACAGCGTGTTTCGTCCTAGATTTAATATTATTAAACCTGAAGAATTTAAACATTATCCTGATTATTCAGTTGTTGCTCTACCGACACCTGATACAGGTTCAGGCAGATCGCTTGCTCAGGCATTATCTCAAGAAATAATAAATTCTGTAGCGCCTCTGAATTTACAGAATTTATCTAATATACTTTACTATTCAAGTGGTGTGACAGAAAAGCTAAATTATCCTGGAGTGCAATTATTACTGCGTGCCGCTGCATCCGCAGGTGCCTTATATCCCAATGATTTATATATTGCTGCAATAAAAGTGGAAGGACTTCAACCAGGTATTTATTATTACCATCCAGCCAATCACAGTCTGACTAAGATTAGCAACCAAGAATCACTGCAATCCCTTTCTATGGCAAGTCCTTATCATGACTTACAGAAAAACGCCTCTGCCATTATTATTATCACAGCGAATTTTGACCGTACCATTTGGAAATATCGGGAACGTTCATTCCGGTATATACTGCCAGATGCAGGACACATTTTAGGCAATATCACTGTTGCAGCATCATCAATGCGGTTACCTTTTGTTAGTACAGCTTTTTTTGACGATGAGCAAATGAAAAGTGTTTTGGGATTATCACAACAAGATGAAGGTGTTTTATCAATGGTTGTACTTGGGAAAAATAAGTTAACTGAACTTACAGAAATACCACAATTTACATCAGCAACTCTACCCAAGGAAGTTCAAAATATTGAACAGACTCGTCTTTCCTATCAGCTAACCTCTGTGCAATGGAAACAGGGATTCATGAGAGCTCCCAAAGTTGATATGCAAAAATACCGCAATGAAGTTTTCGCTGCGGATACTCTTATCCAATTACCTTCCGGGTCAATAGTGGAAGATGATATTTTTACCACTATTAAAAATCGCAGATCATTTCGTCAATTTTCCAAGAAAGAGGTTAGTCTTGAAGATTTTGCTGGCATCATTCACCAATCATTCACCCCGCTTAGAAACCCACATATTGTCGAAGATGGTAGAAGAGTTGAAATATTTGTTATTGTCAGCAATGTAAAAGGTTTATCAAAAGGGGTATACCGATATATTCCTGAAAAAGTGGCTTTGGAGAAAATTAGAGAGGGCGATTTCTCAAAAGAAATTTATAAGGCAGGGCTTTCTCAAGAACTACTTGAAAGGGCTGCTTTTGTTATCGCCTGGACCATTGATTTAAATCAGATAGGCCAACTACATGGCGAAAGAGATTACAGATATGCCAACTTAGAATGTGGTTTAGGCGGAGAAACAACTTACCTCGCTGCCCAAGCGCGTGGATTAGGCACTTGCGCGGTAGGTGCATTTTACGATAATGAGGTGCGAAATATACTTAATATTAGTGAAACAGCGAAACATGTCATATTGTTAACTGCGGTGGGAAATAAGTAGTGGCGTCATCTTATGGCTCGTGCCTCCTGAGTCACTCGTAGAAATTTTGGGCTCTATCCTAATTTGGAGAAAACCCTAATTTGCCTTATACGGACAGCCTCTTATTTTTTCATTAAAGTCTGTTGTTTTTCTTCAGCTGCTTCTTTTATTCCCTTATTAATTTTATTAAACGCGTCCTCTATAGGTTTTTTTAAAGTAAAAATTGTACAAGTCTTTTTACAGAATTATATTTCCTATCTTTTAATCTTTTTGATCTCATAGTTAATCTCATTTAATTTTCAATTAATAATAGCAACTGTTTTGAATTTTAATTCAAGACAGTTGCTACACTTTCTAAACCAATAGGCTAAACCATTAATTTATCTTGAGGATGTTAGATTAGATATCTCTTTAAGTGAACGTGCTATTAAGTCATTTGTGATGGGTAGAAAAGCGCGGCTATTTTAGCCAAAGCGTCGAAGGCGCACATGCAGAGGCCATCATCTTTAGCCTCATTGAAACGTGCAAACATCACCAGGTGGAGCCTTATGATTATTTGCGCTAGGCGCTTGATGCATTGTCAAGTTTCCAGGCCCTAGATGATTATGAAAAACTGCTACCCTTTAATATTGATAGACATTTACTAGCGCCAACTATGAGCTGAATTGCAGTAGGTGTGAGATTTAACGGATAAACTCAATCACGAAAAAATCACGAAGTTAAATTCTTAATATTAGTTGTCTTGATTAATATTTTATTCCCATATGAATGGTGGAGCCTCGGGTAACATTTTGGTCAATTAGTGTTTGTGAATCTTGAAGGGTTTTTCCAAAAAAACGCCAAACGTTGCTAGTATTAATGATGGGTATACCTGTTGCTACTTCATACCGTTGTTTTACTTCTTCAACTGTATCGCACCCATAAGCTTCCAAAGGAACTTTATGGCCAGTTAGTGTTGATACAAACAAGTATGGGTTTTCTGTAAAGTAATGCGTTTCTATATTTTCAGCTGCTTTTATGACATCCACAAAATTAGTGGATGGATTTTTAATGTATGCTTTTATGAGTGAAACAAAATAGTTTTTTGCTTTGTTTTTCATTTCATTGGTGATGTTTTTCGATATATAGCTCGGGTCATCATATGCTTTTTCTAAATCGGAATCTTCTAGCTTAAGAAGTGAATATCCGTCACGCAATACTCTTGTGCCTGTAAGGCTTGTACCTACAAGATAAAATAAGGTGTCTTTAACTAACTCGTAATTATTGTTAGAAGCCTCTAATAACTCGATAATTCGAGCATTGATAAATTGTTCTATGTAGGTTTTTATTGTAGTGTCCAATTGGTAATTGCTAAACATATTTCAGCTCCAAATTAATTCATTAAAGTACTCATTGTGCATAATGTACCATAAATGTTCTTTGCAACAGAGAAGCTATTCGTGAATATTTATTTGCGAATTATTGGGCTCTATTCTAAAACTGTCTTCGTAAATGGGAAAGACCCTGTTAACCTCGACAAGGAGACTGTATGGTTATCTATTAACCAAATGGTGCAGTTATTTGGACGTGATAAAAGCTAAAGATGTTGAACATCAGCAATTAAATACCGCCCCTTAATACTATCATAATCTTGAAAGAGTATAATCTTAATTAACTTAGAAGACATAAACTAAACATTTGATATGAGAAGCAATAATTTTGAATTAAAAAAGCAGGATAAGCTAGTGGTTGGATGCGGTACTGCTTGTACAGATAGCATAATCGTTGAAGGAGTATGGTCAAATAAAATAAAACATATAGAAGTTCATCCTCCCTCAGAATTCTTGACTATGGATTTGCCAGGCAGTAAATATAAACCAGACATTGAATGCAATTTAAATGATCCAAAGCTTAATAATTTTTTTCCGAATGTTAGCTTTTCTCAGATTATACTTGAACATTTACCACCGATTGCTATCAACAAACAAGCAATAATTAATTTAAGCTATTTATTAAATGATCAAGGCGTTTGCTTAGCTGTATTATCGAAGTATCTTGGCAGATCAATTGCGCATATAGGTATTGATTTTCATACAGGCTCGCTCAATAAGATAGATAAGCTTACGACAGATTTAAATAGATATCAAAGAGGCGATTATGAATTTTTTCATAATCTACAAATAGCAGGTTTCAAAACCATACTATTTCTTGATGACACTGGTCTTAATTTTGTATTATTCAAAGTAGATGTGATGAAGGCACAAGAAATTTTCGATAACTTAGTAAAAAGTAATGATTATTTTAGTAAAGTTTGTAAAAGAAAAATATTAATAAAGGGCGATAGTAATTGTCCAATATGGGGATCGATAGACAATATTGTTTTAAAATCTAAAATATTTATTTCTAATTTTATTAAAAATAGCTCTCAAGAAATTAAAGATATAATTGAGTTATCTAATCATAATTCAGCAAAAGATATCAATATAATTGATACCATGGGTATTTTAGGTAGTAAAAATCTCTTGGAACCTTCTATATTAAACGAATTTCTTTATAATTATAATACTTCATTTCAATATTTATTATTGTCTAAAAATAACATAGCCTCGCTTTTTAATATTCTCAATCAAATTAATCAAGAAAGAAATTCATTTAGTTATAATTTATTTAGCATAATTAAGATCGCTGGAAATAGCGTTACTGATTTAGAATATGTTTTCGTTACCAATTTAATAAAAAATCTATTATATTTTTCATTAACAACATATGAAGGTATTTTACATGCTAGTTTAGATATTAAAATAAGGAATGAAGATGTGTGCGAATTAATTTATGTAAGATTTCGAAAAGAAATTAGAGATTGCCTCATTAGTATGTTAGGAAATGAAAATAAGCTTCAAATTTTATTAAACGAGATGCTAAGGACCAATATTGCTAACTTCCATTTATAACTAAGTTTGGCTTTACCCTAATTAATGGGGCATTTTAATCATGTTTGCCTAAACCAAGTCCTCTATCTAAAAACCAAGCTAATTTTGTTTTGATTTAAATCAATGAAATAGTTATAAAACTATTTATGTCACATTTATGCCACAAATTAATTGAAAACTAAGTGCTCTAGGTGTCGCTATCAGTATAACTTGTTGATTTTGATAAAGATGACGCGCTCGGAGGAACTCGAACCCCGACAACTTGGTTCGAAGCCTAATGCTTTAGTTTTAAATATTAATAAAATCAAGCCCTTGCGGTGTGACAAGACCTTTTAAACTGCCTAAACGGCGGAGTACTGTCACAGTTCCGCCATGTTTTCGTCACACTCCGCAGTTTCGGCAGAAGAGACTATAGCGGAGTTGAATTGGCTACACCTTTGCATCTTATAAAAGTTGTAAATCACGCTATTTCTATATCAGGTAAACCTTCTTCAAATATGTTTGGGTCAGAGCTTGAATTTTGAATGTCAACAGGTATAAAGATAGTGCAGAACTCAAGCTCTGACCCCACATAAATCGTGACCCCATATAAATTGGATAGCGCGTTACAGGATAATATTTAAGGGTACTACATTAGCTCTACTGAGCAATTGATGATACGCCAAATAATTCCAATATTCCCTGCAAATTTTAATTAATTGATTAATGGGGCGGTAGAGTCAAGCTTGACGCATGAAATACTCCAAGGGAACGCTACCATTCAATTAATCTATTTTAAAGAGCAAAAATTATGTTGGCATTGTTTTTCTACTTCTTCTCTGGCCGCTGCGACTGAGCTCGCAACACTGAGTTTATACCAAGGCTTAACGGGTAAAATTTTATTAACCAATTTCTTCAATGAATCTTTTGAAGTGTTCTCACTGGTAAATTTATTCCCACTTAATCTCTGCTTAGTGATATGGTTAAACTCGCCCATAATTTGTCGTGCAAACGTGAAATCATGGCGTTTTTCTTCACTTGCTGTTGCTATTTTTTCACGTAGCGCATATAGAGTTTTAGGATGTTTTAGTTGTTCAGGCGTAAAAGTTGTTTCTCCTAGTGTCTCTTGTATTGCCTGTTTTTCTATTGGAGAGGCTTTTAGAGCTCTACGTTCCAACATAGAAATCATATCCTTAAGTAACGTATCTACATTTTTAACAACTTGAGAAACAGAAGGAATTTTTAAGATTTCTTGGTCATAAATTGCTAATATTTCATCAAACTCTTCGGGACTTAGTCTTCTACTGGGGGTTTGCTTTGTCATTCTTTGTAGAAGATCTGCCAATATCTTTACTTGCTTGGAAGACAATTTTGGGCAGGCTTTAGCCAGATCTTTCTCCATGTTTCCATTAGGAACCAGTCTTCTTATTTCTTTTCCATTTAATGCTAAAGTATCTTCATGCACTTGACCTAAACCTTCTGCGGCCGTAATTCCTACTGAATAGATATCACCTTTTTGTGAAATGTCGGCTCCGGAAAATAACTCAGCGGCTGAATAGCGTGGTGTACCTCGAGCTTCTTTGTTTTCATCGTCTTGAAAAGTTGCAAATCCATAGTCAACAATTTTTACGGTTAAGTCTTCATTGACTATAAAATTGGCTGGTTTGAAATCGGCATGAATGATACCTAATTTATGTATCCGACGCATCTCACCAAGCATACCTCGCATAATGATGAGAAATTCTTCAGGGCTATATTTGCCAGCTCGAATGAGCTCCTGTAAATCCATACCCGGACAAAATTCACTAACCATATAAGCATCTATGCGTTTTTTCTTAATATTTGGGAAAAACAATAGAGCCTGGGTAAAATTATCTGCATGAGCCCCCACTCTCGCTTCTTTTTCTAAAGCTTCTATATTTTGAATAAATTCATCGCTGCCACTAATTTCGAGTTTAACTTTTTTGACAGCTCTTACGGTTCCGGTTTGAGCGTTGATTGCTTTAGAGACTTTTCCGAAAGCACCGCGACCTAAGGTCTGCATCAACTCATAAGAATTCTTTATACCCTCGGAATTTTCTATACTTATTTGAGTATTGGAGGTAGGATCAGCCTTGTCACGTGCAAGTTTTTCTCCTTTCGATATTACTGGAGTGGTTTTATGTGAAGATGGCATAATTTTACCTTTTGGTTAAATATTTATCATTCTGACCGATATTATACCAACTGAACCTTAATGTTTTATTAAGAATTAGCAAGCGTAGGTTGAGCCACTCGGCCCAACATCTACTCCCAATTCATACTTTCTGCCGCTTTGGGCCTCTCATCACTACTCCAGATTCTTGGTAGATCCCATCTTTTAATGAATTGATGCAAACTGGAATATTGCCAGTCCATCGCATTGCTAACATAACCATGCTTGACCGGATTGTAATGAATGTAATTAACATGATGGATATAATCCTGCTCATTTCTAATCAGGTGTTCCCAAGATCTTCTTTGCCATATCCCTCGTTCGTTTTTAATTTTGCGGCTTCGACTTAAAATATCTTTGTGGCAGAAGGACTTTTCATTAATTCCTTAATGCTTTTTTCAGGATTTGGAGGAGATAGTGGTATTTTCATTTTACTTTAAGTTAAATACTAATTTAGTAAATATTAGTAGATTATTAGTATTTAAAAAGGGGCATACAAAGCTCAACCTACTAAAGCGCTTGGCTTTTTAAGTAAGTTTAGTCACAATAGCTTGGTTTCTCTGAAACAGGTTTTACTTAACTTATTGATTATAAATGATAAATGGCACGCCCGGAGGGACTCGAACCCCGACACCTTGATTCGAAGCCTTATCTCTAGTTTCAAATATCAAAAAATCAATACCTTGCGATGCGTCAAAACTTTCAAAAACTGCCTATTACAGCCTAAAACGGTGTAGTGCAGTCACAGTTACGTCACGTTTATGCCACATTATTTTTGTGCAGACTTTACCAATCACAATAGAATCCTATTCAAAGACAGAGATTTCTTTCTTTAGCTCCTTGAGTTGACCTTTGCCTGGATTTTTCATCGAGCCTTATTTATATTTTATCAAAAATATCCAGTCCCAGTTTAAACCTAATTACTTTTTTTAAAGATGATACGTAAGCGTAAACACTTATTTTCCTGAACTCATTTGCTCTACACAGATCGATGAAAGAATTCTAGGGTGTCACATGTATGATTCATCATGTTGCAATATATTAGGTAAGCGAAATTTAATGATAAATTTGAAATTTCATACCTGAACCTGGTTTTATTAGCACGCTAGCCTGGTTGGCGCGCTTGCAACAACAGGGTTTTCTTTTATGTATTTTCTATTCAATTTGCTAAAGAGAATTTCTTTGAAGATGATGCATTTAGGTTTTACATCCCCGGTTGGCCGCTTTGCATCAACCAGGCTGCGCTGGCTACATTGCTTACTGCTATCAAATCTAACCAAATGACTCCTTATTACACAATTTGTAAATTTTTTAAGTTTTTTAAAAGAGACTATAATAAAAGCAAAATGATTAAGGAAAAAAGCATGAAAAAAGGAATTATATGCGGCGGTTTGGTAAGTTTATTTTGTACATGTTCCACCGTAAATGCATTCGCAATGCAAAATCCTAAATTATTAACCAACCAAAATTATATCGAAAATATAAAACTGCAAGATCAATTAGACTTAAAAGCAGTGTCAAATGTTTTTTCATTTGTATTTAATAGCTTACCTGATCGGGTAATCGTCTATCCCACTGAAAATTATTACTATTTTTCTTTTTATCATAATGGGGTCGAATTTTCAGGGAATATTCGTCTTGATGCATTGGACCGGGATAAAGGCATAGTGCACTTTGCTTATTTTTCTACTTTTAATCGCTGGACTGACGAGCTTGTTAATCAGTATAAACCTTTTACCGCCCGAGATGGTGTGGAAGTCGTTAAATTAGGGCCCCTTGAATATAAAATATCATATGGAAAAAAATCGGTTATTTTTGAATTAAATGATCTTTCCAAAGTTAGGCCTCCCGCCAATAAAATTAGACCCGACGAAGAGTATATTGGACCTGTGTATGATGAATCAGGAATTCAATTTTATTTGGTTTATAACTCCAAAATTAAACGCTTTCACTATGTACTTAATGAAAGTGAAACCGTTCCTGATACTTTCACACATTCAAAAGAAAACAAGGGTATTTTGATTGGCACCCGTACAGGGTTTTCTTTTTATCGAGATGATCATCAAAACCGTTTAATTTTAATTGGAGTTTACGCGGGCAATTCAATGGTGAATAACTATTTCGATGGACCATTTGATCAATTGCCTGACAATTTTATTCGAGGGGATCACTTAAGAGAGGCCTTTATTGATCAGAATCCCGAGTTAAAAGGAAAAATTGATCGTTATGGAAACACCGATAATGGTTCAAGCCGTGTAGTAATCACGCCCTATATTCATTACTTGTATGAGTCTCAACTTTATGCTTACAGCGATTGTACAAAAAAAGCAAAAGACCTTAATGCATACTATACATGTTTTGACAATCTTGAGGATGAAAATTCAAAAAGTGAGGATAATTAAATGAGAACTTTAAAACCAGTAAAATATTTTGTTGTCAGTCTTTTCCTTTCACCCATTTGTTTGAGCGCCGAGGTTATTCAGTCGGGTGAAGCTTATGAGACTCGTTTCTCGAGTGTCCTTCAACAGGGAGGCCAGGGCAAAGAACAAGCAACAAAAAGTCAAATTGATCCTATTGGTATCGTGGATAATTCGGAATACCATTGGAAATCAGGTTCGCATGATAAACATGCATCGCACTTAAAGTATGGTTCACATGATAAGGATGAGTCTCATTACAAGAAAGGTTCCCATAATAAATCGGAATCGCATTGGAAATCAGGATCGCATGATAAACATGCATCGCACTTAAAGTATGGTTCGCATCATAAGGATGAGTCTCATTACAAGAAAGGTTCCCATAATAAATCGAAATCACATTGGAAAGTAGGATCGCATGATAAACATGCATCGCACTTAAAATATGGTTCGCATCATAAGGATGAATCTCATTACAAAAAAGGTTCCCATAATAAATCCAAATCGCATTGGAAATCAGGCTCGCATGATAAACATGCATCACACTTAAAATATGGTTCGCATCATAAGGATGAGTCTCATTACAAGAAGGGTTCCCATAATAAATCGGAATCGCATTGGAAATCAGGATCGCATGATAAACATGCATCACATTTAAAATATGGTTCGCATCATAAGGATGAGTCTCATTACAAGAAAGGTTCCCATAATAAATCGAAATCGCATTGGAAATTTGGCTCGCATGATAAACATGCATCGCACTTAAAGTATGGTTCGCATCATAAGGATGAGTCTCATTACAAGAAAGGTTCCCATAATAAATCGGAATCGCATTGGAAATCAGGATCGCATGATAAACATGCATCTCATTTAAAGGGGGATCCCATAACAGATTAGCAAGCGTAGCAACTGTCTTGAATTAAAATTCAAGACAGCAGTTTTGGTTCAAAAAACCAAGGTTGTTTTTTCTTAATGATGGCATTCATAATGATTAATAATTTTCTCATACAAGCAATGAGCGCAGTCATTTTAGACTTACCAGCCAGACATAATCGTTGGTAGAAGGCGTGTATTTGTGGGTTATGCTTTATGGCAACAAGCGAAGGCATGTAAAGAGCGGTTCTAATAGAAGCTCTGCCACCCCAGATAGTTCGTTTACCCTTTAAGGTATTATGAAATACAGTCAAAGACCATGAAAAGCTACGTCCATTCTGAGGTAACAACCTTCTTCCCAAATATACTAAGTTGTCTTTCTTTGTCATAAATTGTCTGTAGATGGTGCCTTTTTGGTGCCGCTAATTTTCTATTTAAGGCAAACATATCTTAAGCTCTTTCGCCTATATCTTCTTACTAAGGTGAGCTGACCACCTAACCGCAGGATGGCTTTTAATATTATCAATCAATAAAAAATCATCGCAAATCAGCTCAGGCTTAATATTACCATTGTCTAATAATTCATTTAAAAAAGCTTGCTCATTATCTTTAAGTGGTAAAAAATACTTAAATGCCTCCTGGCATTCTTGAACCAACTGCTTAGCCCAGCTTGGAGTACTATTCATAGATGCAAGTTCGCTTTTCCGAAGTAGAGGAAGCAGTCTATTTTTTAAGTCGTTTAAATCAACTGATATCACTTGCGGGATTAACTGCCTTAGATCCACCTTTCTATTGATCGCAGAGTAGACAATCAGAGCAAGGCGTAACTTTGATATGTTAAGAGTTGTCTCGGTTAATAAATGATATGCATCAAACAAATCGCGACCAGTTTTCCTATCGATCAACGCCACTAATTTTCCTGCTGATAATTCATGTGGATCTAAAATAGGAATATTATGTATTTGTTTACTGCCAACAGCGCAACTAGATTTAAGTTCAATCGGCCAAAGAGGAATACGATACATAAAATTGAGATCGATTTCTAGATTTCCCATTTGTCCTAATGCACTTGGATAACGCCAAACCATCTTGCCACCAGCATGACGATTAGGGTTTCGATCTAATATTAAACTATGTCTTTCACAAATCGCAGAAATAGTCTTTTGCAATATTGGGCGCTCCGTTAACATTGTTTCACGATCAATACTTCCAATGTAATTTAAATCTATATCTACAGATAGGCGAGGTAGGTTAAAAAAGAATAGATTTAATGCAGTTCCACCTTTTAAAACGATTTTATCTTTTAGCTGAGGAAATGAAGCGAAATCGGCTAATAGATCCATTAGCATGTGTACTTTTTCCAAATGCTCCATTTTAAACCCTGTTATTGCAGCTTCCTGCTGTAATTTTTCTTTAGAAATCTTCATTAGGTTCTTCCCATGAGCGCTCAAGAATGTAGTTTGGAACTATAAGATTCCACCGTTGTAACCATTTTCCTGATTCACGCTTACTTCGTTCGAGGTAGTGCGCCCCTGTTGGTTTTTTTGATTGGAGATATCTTAAGGTGGATTCATCAACACCCAATTGCTGTTTAAACTGCTCAAGAAAAAAACCAAGTTTAGCGCTTGTTGTTGCATTGTTTAATAAATCGTTATACTGAATGACCGTATCCAAATTTAATATCGGAATATGTTCTGCAGTTCGCCATATTTCTTCCCATCCTCCGCCATAATTTGGACGATCAAGCACATCAACAACTGTTCTCTCTAAACTCGTAACTTGTATGCTTAAGCCTTGCCGCTCTTCAAAAGCAACTCCAAACCTTTCAGCTTTTTGCTCAACTAAGCCTTTAGGAAATGGTAAACAAATAAATTTTGATTCGTTAAATTCAAAAGGATGAATAGGTTTTTCTAACATATAAATGTACTGATAATGTACTGAATAAGAAACACCATGAAAATCAAAAGCGGAATGATAAGCAATTACTGTATCTGGAACAATCCGGCCAGTAATTAAAAAGGGATCTACTGGGAAATTTTCCTTGGCCTTACGAAAAGCTGAAGGGATAGTTGCAAAAAAACCTCGCCTTATTCTTGTGATATGATGTTTCTTTAGATGATATGCTAATAATTCTCTTTGAGTATTAGGATTAGTAGTCCCTTGAGTCAATAAAAATTGTCGATATTCATTTTGGGTGAATACTGGGTATTGTTGAAAAAAATCTGTGATACTCATATTATTTTGACATTTACTTTCAATAATACTAATAAAATTAGTATCATTATTTATATTTGTCAAATAGTATTTGACAGATAGTTTAGTTAAAACTAATTTTATTAGTATTTTTCTATATTAATGTCAAATTCCTGTCCCTTCTTAATGATTCAGTTATAAATTTTTCGCTCATTCTTAAACCAATCATTGGATTTGAAAATTATTTTGTTAATTTTTAGTACATATAGAAATTGAATAAATTTAAATTATTTCTAACATGGTCGATAGTTAAATGAAAGTTGATTCTATGTGGATCTAATGAGTATATTAAAAATTGTTTGCCATAATAAAAATACTATTAAAATTGGTCGGGAATTAGGATGGCTTCCTGGAGCAAGATATACGAATCTCCGAGATATTAGAGATTTTGATAAAGTAGGCCTAATTGATATTGATTGGAAAAATTATGATTTTCAAAAGCATTTAAGGGCAGTACAAGAGTTTCAACCTATCCTTACCATAGCAAAGGATATAGAGTGTATCGATGAATTAAATCAGATATTGAAACAAGCGGAAGTTTTACAAAAATATTGCACATATGTAGTAATAGTCCCAAAAGATATTCGATTAATTCAAATGACTGTTCAAATCCTACAACATTTCTTATTTGGCTATAGTGTTCCAACTAGACATGGAAAAACTACTTTACCATTGTCATTTTTTGACAGGCCTGTTCATTTTTTAGGTGGTCATCCTCAATTACAAAGAGAAATTGCTACATCAGTCGATGTGTTTTCGATGGACTGTAATCGCTTTACTTTAGATGCAAAACTTGGAGATTTTTTTAATGGTAATAAATTTATTCCTCACCCCGAAGGTTATCAAAGGTGCATTAGGGATTCTATACATAACATCAATCGTATTTGGTCTGATTATAAACTTGAGAGAAAACTATGAATTCGAGAAACGAATTTTTAATTAATATGTACAATCAAATGTTTAATGATATTGATAGGCACATTACCCTTACTTGGCAACCTCTCATAACAATTCTATCAGCTATTTCTATAATTTTTTTACAAGAAAAGCTAATAATCCCTTCATTTTTAGCTGTATCATTTTTAATTATAATACTTACTTGGTTTATTGCGCATATATTAGATGCCGGAAGTTGGTATAACAGAAACTTAGTAATTATTTCTAATATTGAAAGACAACTTTTAGATGAAAAAGATAAAAGGCTCATTCATTGTTATATTGGTAATCACAGGAAGAGTAAATTAATTTCTCATTTACGAATTAATGCTTATTTCGGATGGACACTTTATTTATTAGTCTGTGGATATTATTTTTTATGGAAATTTTTACCTTTAGTATCTGCATATTATTTCTATCAAAAAACTATCTTAACTAGTGACTATTTATTGGATTTATTACCATTAGTTATTCTAATTTTATCTTTAGGGGCGTTATATCGTTTTAAAAATAAAGAAGATAAGAAATATGAAGAATTCAAAGAAAAGTCTCCTGGAAAAAAATTAAAGGAGAAAAATTTGAGCATGGTCATGCCCAAAACTAATTCAAATAAATAAGCTGAAAAAAGTTTAAAACTTTTTTGTTGCTTCTCAAAAGACTAGCTATAGATAGCCAACTCGCCCTTCAATAATAAAACTATACTTTCTATCTCCTAAATGAATTAAGAAAAATATTTGCCTCTAGTCTCTATTAGTCCTACTTCTTTAAGATTTCCCCAATTTATATTATGAGCTTCCCAATCGTAGGTACTGATAAAGAGTTTCTCTACTAATACCTAGTTCCCGAGCAAGAGCTACTTTTTTCTCCCTTGCGTTGATCCTTTCTTTGAGACTAAGGGCTTGCTCAGCTGTAAGAACTTTTTTCCGACCGGCGTAAGCGCCACGCTTTTTAGCCAATTCAATGCCCTCACGCTGTCTTTCCTTAATCAACGCCCTTTCAAATTCTGCAAAAGCACCCATTACGGAAAGTAAAAGAATCTCCCTTGGAGAATTATCGCTACTAAAAGTTAATTTTTCTTTAATGAATTCAACCTTAACTTCATTCTTTGTAAACCAGGGGCTTTTCATGACTAGAAATAAACCAATCATTGAAACTCCTTTTTTAGCTAACAGGGGCATAAGAGTCTTAAATTTAATTAGTGAAACGTGTTTACCCTAAATGACTAATAATTTAACTTTCTCAGGACGTAGGCCAACCCAAATGTTGATTTCGGCATATTCAAAGCTATTGATTACAAAAGATTATAAGGCAAGCAGAGCTATAAATAATCCAGATCCCATGCGACACGTTTAAGCCGAGATCGTACACTGCGTTTCTTACCCTCAGGCTGTTTTATTTTTACCAAGTTTAGCAATAGCCGTTTAGTTCTTGCAAAGTTCTCAGCAGCTACACCATCATATTTTTTATCTTTATCATCATTAAGATGGACATCTAATTGCCAGTGATATTCATTTTCAATCGACCAATGTTCGCGTATATAGCGGCTTAGATTAGGGTTATCTGTATCATGGCTTGTAACGTAATAACGCCATTGTGCAATGATTTCATGGGTATTTTTGATAGAGGTTATGGTTTCAGTGGCAATAATGGTTTTTATGCCAGTTAAAGCAAAATGCTTTGCTTCTTGCGGTAAAGGATAAGCAAAATAACGCCTTCGCACTAACCGGCCATGACTTTCATCAAAGGCGTCAGCAATTAAGTTGCAGGACCTTTCTCCATGTTGTTTTGAATAATCATGAACCGCTTGATATAAAGAAGGCTGATTTTTCTTCAAACCAATAACAAAATCACCACCTTTTTCAATTATCTTTTTTAAGATTTCTTCCTGACAACCTATCGCATCTATTGATATCGTGCAACCTTCTACTGTCAGTAAATCAAGGAGCAGTGGAATCGCTTTTATTTCATTTGATTTACTGTCTGTTCTGATATCTGCAAGGGATATTTTATTTGAAAAACTCCAAGCGCTTACCAGTTGGATAGCACCTACTTCCTTGGATGAACAACGAGTTCCCCTTAATGTTTTACCATCAATAGGTATTTGATCTTCCGGTGCTCTTTCTTTAATGACTATTCCTAATGTACCTTCAATCAAACAGCGCCAGGAATTGGGTTCAATCACTGAGAATACACGTCGGAAGGTGCTGTAACATGGTATCCCTGGCGACATATCTATATATTTTGACAACCAATCTTTTCGTGATTCAGCGAATACAACCATATCATCCCAACTTTCTGCCCCACAAAATATAGCGCATATAGACATGAATAAAAGAGAGGATAATGGATAAATGATTTTCTCTTGTTCTCTTAGATCTTCAACAGTGGATAAAAAGGCCAGGATTTCGGACATCCGTTTCTTTCGTTAGTTCAATTAATGAAGGTTAATTATACTGAATAGCTGACTAATTTCTAGTCATGAAAAGACCCTGGCTTAGTTATAAACATAGTATGATCTTCCAATTAAGATTTAAACTGCCTTAGAGGTTTTTAGCTAAAAAGTCTTGTGTTTCTTCATTTGGAATAGATGGAGTAATTCGCTTACCACCTGACCATCTTTGATCTGCCCAAGCCCATAAGGCAACACCTACAAAATTAGGATCTAGCTTCACTTTATATTGCTTAAATACCTCATAGGAGGCTTTAACATAATCTATCTGCGCATATCCTGTACTTCTTCCTCCTTTGCTCTCGAATTCGTGAGCAGAGGCAGATGCAGGGATAGCGAGTTGGTATTTAAAATTATATTGTTTCGCTTTAGTCATCATTTTTCTAACTTCACTGGTAATATATCGACGATACTCTTCAGGTGGAGTGCCAGCGCTACCGGGGTTAGAGCCAAGGTCATAGAGTGAATCAATCACATAACCATTATTATAAGTAGTTAAGATTTTAATTACGGTGTTATTCACCTTACCTGAGGTAGTAAAAATAGAGAACGTTCGTCCTTGTGGATGTTTAGCGTCTTTGCACATGTCACTTGCAAAG
>NZ_JBNVZS010000017.1:0-56318 GCF_052527395.1 Legionella pelazae | reverse complement strand
CAATGAAGTTCATATCAATAGTTAAGTTGTTAAGCTTATCATTCATGTCTCTTACATTAGATTTTCTACTACTTACAACGGTTCGTTTAACATCAAAAGCATCATACCAGTTAAATTCAGGAAGCTTTTCTTTTACGAAAGTTAAAATCTTCTGAAGTCTATTATCATAGAATGGATCTGTTTTAGCTTTAGATGAATAAGCCTGTATCCATAAGTACTAGTAATTTCCTATGCTTATTAATGGTGTTTACCAACCATAATGAAACTTCTCTTAAGCTTTTTTCCTTGTAATAAAGGCGATTAGGATTTTTCTCTAACTCCTCTTTGGAAATTTTGATATTTACAATGACTTGCTTCTCATGGCTTTTATTAAAATCAGAGTTTGGCTCATAATGCATATAGTAAAAGCAATCATCCTCTTCAGATAAAGCAAACGGTTTTGCTCAATTTCCCAGCCTTCTAGCTGGATTAAATTATACTACATAGCTTATAAATTATTTAGAATATCTTGTGTATCTCTAACCCGTATTGCACCCAATGCTTCAAATTTTTGAGGCCAGGTTAAGTTGTTGTTTTCAAAATTATTATTCAGAATAAATAACTTTCGCCCCTGTTTGATGGCTGCTTTCGCTTGGGTTAATGAGCCAGACGTATTGCTTGCTTCCACAATAATAGTGGCTTCGCTAATCGCTGACATGGTTTTATTTCGCTCAGGAAAATTAAAACGATTGGAATTTGGATTTCCTTTCTCATAGCGAATAATGGGTACTTGAGAAATCAGCAAATGATGCTTGGCAATTTCTTCTTGTAGTGCACGATTTTGAGGTGGATAAAAATGGGTAATAGGTGTGCCAATTACCGCAATTGTTCTTCCGCCTAATTGAATAGCGGCTTCACGAGCTGCTGTATCAATACCTGCAGCAAGGCCAGAGATAATTGTAAAATCATATTCAATTAAGGCTTTAACTAACTTCTTAGTTCTTATTTTTCCTTCTTCAGAAGCAGCTCTAGCACCAACGATAGCTACCCCTCTTGTATGCAACAAATCAAGGTTTCCACGATAGTATAAAAGTGGCAGGGGGTATTCAGCATCATTAAGCTTAGATAAATAATCTGCAGTTCCACGCATAAAAACGTTAAAGTCAGCTACTTTCCTTTTTTTAATCTCAGTATAAGCACGGTTAAAATAGCCTTGTGCTGTGGTTTTATCTACGAGATCAATTAAATGCTCCGCTTTATTCGTTTTCATTAAATCTACAAGTTGCTTGTAAGAAGATACTTTTTCATCAAGTAAGTATTCATAAGAACCAATTTCTAATGAAGGTGAAATAGCAAACATTTTTATTCTCTAGGTTAAAGAAATAACTATCCTATTTCTGATTCTATTTTAATCATCAATGAATGTCATTAATCAATGCTATTAATTAAGCGCATTAATAATCATAATAAATGATAACATAGATAGAACAATCATTATCAAATATAAAATCTACTAAGAAAATTAATCAGCCTTAGTAGGTTTCTAAAGACTTTTAGAAGGAATTCAAACTCGGTGAATAAGTTAACTGGAAGATGCTTATGTGGGAAAATTGCTTATGAGATTAAGGGACCATTAGGGCCTATAGTTAACTGCCATTGCTCCATGTGTAGGAGATGGCATGGTGCTGCTTTCAGAACCCGCTGTACTGTGGAACGCAAAAATTTCAATTGGATAAAAGGAAAAGAATATTTGTCGAAATTCCATTCATCAGAGAAAGTAATAAAGACATTTTGTAAAATTTGTGGCTCTAATTTAATAAGCCTGTATGAAGATAAGCCAGAGTATATTGGTTTACCAATTGGCGCACTTGAACAAGATCCTGGCTCTCGTCCGATAGCTAATATTTTTGTTGCGTCTAAATCACCTTGGTATGAGATCACAGATAATTTACCGCAATACGATGAACTTCCAAATAAAGATATTGATTCAGTTTTATCTGAGAGAAAAAATAAATCAAATAATATAAAAAAATAACCCGCACTGATACCCATTATTAAGAGGTATTGCGGGTATTGTTCTACTTTAAGACAAACAATTAGTAACGGCTCCCTCATCTTGCGTGATCTAACTTCTGTAAAAAATAAAATTGAATTATCTATTAAATAAAATAACGAGCTTTATTATAGAAAATAAAATTAATAAAATTATAGGTTAGTCCATTATAATCTATACTCTAGGTATGATAACTGCGCTAATCAAACTTAGAAAAAAGACATTAAAATCAATAAATTGGCTTATGACTAATATTTTTTTCAAACAAAAGATTTAAGAATTCTTTGATTTCTTTATGTTCTCTAGCGCTGCATTGCAAGCAGTTTGATTTATAAGAAAAGTCGAATTTACTGACTCTAACGCTTGGGAGATTGAAATATATTTATCTGAAGCATGCTCTAGAGCATCCAAATGAATTTGATAGAAATACCAAACAGAAAATATTAGAAAGGCAATCTTAATGAAATTGTCTTTTAACAGAGTTAGTACTGAGCTAATTCTATCTATAATGAGCAAACTTATTAATACTAATTCATAATGCAACCGCATTTTTCTCATCATCTGTTTGCCAAAAACAACAGATTAGCTGTAGCATCAACAGTAGCTTTATCCTATATTCCGTACATGAGCTTTTGAGTCATCCTTTAAAATCTTGCCATTAATATTAATGTTAAGATTACCTAAAATTCTTTTTAATGTACTAGTATTAATATTCTGGTACGCTTCTTTTTCATACCGGGCAATCTGACGCGGGCTAACGCCTACTTTCTGTCCAAAACTTTCTATAGTCATATTTGTAGCTAATCGATATCGGATAGGCGCAAAGAGTAGATCTTCTAAGGAATGTATTTCTATAGCAGCGCTTTTACCTTCTATTAGCTTCCGATATTCATCTATATCTCTTTGAATTTCATCCATTAATTCCTGGGTTTGCTTTTTAGAGGCTTCTGCAATAGACGCTGGCACACCTTTTTTTATAGGTGTCATTAGAGATTGCTGCAATCTCTTAAGTTGTTCTCTAGCAGCTTCATATTGTCTATCACTAGTGATCATCATAGCTCTCCTAATTTAACAACAAGAATACCTTTAGGTTCTCCGTCCCTATTTTTTTGAAAAAACTGTGTAAACGGTAATCCACTTCCAGCTTCAGTGATACCGGCAATAAAAAAATCTAATCCATATTTTTTCTTCATACTTGCACGCTCCCCTAAGAAAACAGGGTCTAAAATAGTCATATCTACCAAATTATGATATTCCCAACATCCATCAATATCATTAGGTTCTTTTTTTCCTGTGACAAAGCTACCATTAAGCCAGATGGTTTTAACACCTGCGCTTTTTAAGTTATTAGCAGCCTTTCTAAGGCCATTCATTAACTTCTTTCTTCTTGTATTAGACGAACCATATACTTTAGCGACTTCATCTAGCGTAGTTAAATGCTCCCCTGCCGGTAACTCATTATTATTTTGTAAGCTTGGAATACCCATTTTTTCTTTAAACAGCACTTTAATATAAATTATATAATGACTAATTAGTCATGTCAATTTAGTCATAAATAAAAATGCTATTGTTAATAATTGCTTGAAAGGGGTATTAAGCTAATTTTATTATAAAAAGCCAGACTTCTAATCTGGCTTTCGATTTAGGCAACATGTGGCAGCAATTTCTCAGCAGCAGACCATAATTCACGATTCAATCGTATGTTTTGATCAATAGACCTAACTTCACGACTTCGTGTACCTTGCAACCGCCCCTGCTCGTTACGATACAGACCAGAAATACCACCGCGAATGACATTTTCCTGAATTACATTTAATACAGAAAATAAATCATCCCCCGTACCACTATACCTTCTCGGTCTTAACAGCTTTTCAGGCGCAATAGCAGTAGCGGCATTGCCTTCAAATCGTAGCAAGTGAGCCTTTTGAGCCAGATAAAGTTTCTCATCTTGACCTAAGGCAATTGATTGCATCGTCTTAACCGCATTCATTAATCCGTCAAAACATTGAACAACATTGAAGGTCCCTTCAATGACATTATCGATGACGTTACCCACGTGTTTAACTCTGACTTCATCATACTCAAAACCAGCAACCATACCATTGCTACATACCAGGCGATAAAGACCTGCCATTAAACGATAAGAGGACAGACCGTCATGAGAATTAACCAATACTATCTCAGGAAAATACGCTGATTCAGCATAATTTAAATCATAACGTCTAAATCGAATCATATGCTTTGAGAAGAGTTTTTTCTCCTTGGTCCGTGTGCTTGTTTGATACGCTTTGGTTGGATAAAACCCTTCTTTTATAAGCTTTTCAACAACCATGGCTGTTGAAATTGGCTGATACCTATCGCTAGTTTTTTCATAACCGTTCTCTGTGTACAACGAAGGAACGAGTTGTGCCAGCTGATTTATTGATAAATGGTACATAATATTCTCCTTAAAAATAATTAAGGAGCACCTCCCTGACAGGGAGGCTACTCCCTGTGGGTCGGTGTTTAAAAGATTATAGTGTCTGGTTAATCATAGCTTGATATACAAGCTGGGCTATTTCAATAAAAGGTGGTTCATCAGGAATTTATTGACGCTAAAAAGAAACATTGTCTTCAAAGGCCTCATCGCCTAACAGTGCCTTTATAGTCGCCAAATGCTGTTTAGCACTTATCGGCGGCAAGCTCTCTTTGGCTTCAGCGTCATTGATTTTTTTATCCAAAAAATCAAGCTTCGTGACAACAATAGTTGCTTGATAGTGTTGATTACCCTCACTATCACTCCAAACATTATTTCTAAGCTTTCCCTCAACATAAACATAACTGCCTTGTTTCAGGTACTCGCATGCTTTTGCAACTTTGCCAAAAAATAACAACTGATGCCACTCGGTTACCTGCTCCCAATTCTCTCCTTTTTTAATGCGCTCATTGGTTGCAATCGATGCAGCGTAAAAGACAAAACCCTCTTTTGTTGAAATTGCTTTGGGTGGCAGGCCTAAATAGCCAATGATTTGTACCTTATTAAGTGATCCACTCATCATTTTCTCCTTCATTGATTTTGAAAAAATGCATAAGAGAAAACTATCCGCACAAGTGGGACATTTTCTCTATTACCGACCACTACAAAATGGCCATCTTGAAAAGTAAACAGTACCGAGGTCACATACGCTCTAACACAAGAGATGTTATCCAAAAAAGAGCCCACCCCAATCGCATAGCCATTGATTTTCATGCCTGAAATATCAGGAGGTAATGGCACGCCATTAGAGGCTATTAAGTCTTCTGAATTTATGAGCGCTGAAAAGGGGAACAAGGGCTGCATTAACTTTCCTTCAACGGGCACTTCCCCAATAAGTGCTGAGAGTAAAACGGTGTTTCCTAAATCAGAGCCTGCCGGAAGCGTATAATAAGGAATACCTTTTTCTTAGCCGTGCTTAGAGGGCAAAGTAGTTTTTAAGTGCGCTTTTTTGGCAAAAGCTTGCCTTTTTGTTTTAAGCTTTTGCCAATAACTTAACTCAGCTTCTGATAATCTTCTTTTTACTAAAAGCGCATCCATGTCTTTAAAGTGATTTGAGGGAGATGCTAAAGAGTCACTGTCATTTAAGGCATAGTCTGTGATTTTCGTTGTTTTTCGTTGTGTTTTAACCTCTGCCAATTCTTTTTTAAGCGCTGCAATCATGTCTTTGACTTCAGGGGTTAACTCATCGCGCACAGCCTCACTCTTTTGCTCCTTTACCGCCAGCAGCAATTCATTTTGTGCCATTAATTCCTGATTTTTTTGCGCTAACTCATCAATCTTTTTTTCATCTTCCATAAGACGAGCCGAGACATCGCGAATATTGTCATTAAATTGACTGGCAATGGCTTGATTGACATTATTGATAATCTCCCTAGTAGGCTCTTGCTTAAGGGGCGTGGTTTTACCGCTACTTAAAACAACTAAAACCACTAACACCACCGCACCAGTTAATACTTTAAGGCCTGTATGACGACTCATCGCACATACCCCTTAAGTGCTTTTAAGGCATCACCAAAGGGTCTTGATGACACTAAAAAGACAGTGGTAGTTTCATGATGGGCACGCGGTTTTAAGGTGTTTGTAGGATAAAAGGTTGCCGTTTGCCACCCCCCTATCAATTGCCTTGGGTCAAGCACAATTGTTTTATTTAAGTCGTTTTTTAATTCAACAGCCGTCACATACAACTCGTTTGCTTGCCAAGAAATTAAAGGGTGCGCACTAATACCCGCACCATACACTAATTGGACGGTTTTTTGAGTCTGCATCGCCACTCTTACAACGCCCGGTAGCCTGTCTAAGAGGCGCTCAGGAACATACAAGGACTGTATAGCAAAACGGGTTAGAGAGACGGGGTTAATGGTATCACCAGTCATTGACTCATTAGCGCCTACTAAGCCCTGCTTGCTTGTCGCAGTTTGTTCTTCAGCGCCTTGACTAGGCGCCTCTTGGTTGTAAGAAAGCATGATTTCTATGGGCGCAACTGGGCGTTCGCTTTCATTGGCTGACAAATTAAGTACCAAAAGCTCACCGTCTGGCATCAATTGAACAATTAAACGTTTATGATGAAAGGGTTTTCGCGCTTTGATATACAAAGCATCATCTATTTTAAGCACGTTTAAGTCATCATCTAACTCTGAATCAACAATTGAGATGGGAGATGGAAATCGAATCACACGCTCTTCATTTAAAGGCAGTCCAATGGCAAGCGGTGCTTTTTCCCAAAGCATATGCTCTGTTTGCAAAGCGCTTGCGGAGAAACTTATAAGAAATCCTAATATAATAACGAGCAATTTTGCGTTCATGAATGAGCCTCTCCTTTGACATCGGCACTTAATAAATCTTTAACTAAACGCTCAGGCTGGCTGTAGCCATCAAGGGCGAGCCCAAATGGATTTTGTAATTTAGAGACATTCACTTTAACCACGCGATAGTGGTAATCCACCACTTTGTCAGCAATGACCATGGTTGAGTGATTATTAATTTTTTGAGTAAGCCTAAGAACCAGATGAACCTCCCAACTATTATGACTTAGCCGTTTCACATCATTTGGCTCTAAAAACCGATACAGGCTAGTTAGCTGTGTTCTTGAAAAAAGGCCTGCTTTGTCAAGCGCTTCTTGATTAGCTGCAAGCACATCCTGAAACCTGGGCGTGAATAATGTTGGTAGGACAGTATTTTTTGATTAAATGCATCTGACCCGCGAGCTCGCCAAGAATGAAGGTGAGGAATTAACGTCGCTACAAACCCATGCACGTATTCATCAGGAATGTCATCTGCTTTAATCAAGCCCCCATTAGCACTTATGGAGGGGGTTAGCCAAATCTGCAACTTACTTGGCGCTTTCATTAACGCAAAACCAAGCCAAAGCGTTAGGAGAAAAAACGCACCACAGCACACTAGTAACAATCGATTTAACTGGTTTAGCGTGTCTATTTTTTTATAATACTCAAACATCGCGTCCTCCAAGTAATCGCTCTTTACGCCAAAGTCCCTGATGGCAGAGGTAAGGCGACTGCATGAGGCCTGCGCGAGATACCTGAATAACTAGTTTTTTTCTTAAAAAACCTGTGGGTTTGCCTTGTTTGTGGCGTGCAAGCCTGTAAGGAAAAACACGCACACTTAAGAAAAAGCCAAGCACCAAACCCAAAGCACCAGCCGTGCCCGCCCACCCGAGCAACCCCCCAATGATGGTCGTTAGCAAGCAGGTAACTCCCATGCCCAGCAAGCCCGTGACTAAGAGCTCTCTTAAAGTCAATCCCTGATAGGCAATAAACTCATGCGTGAGCGTGCGACTGGATGGCCCATTCATCTGGTTCTCCTTTAAAGATTGAAATTAGTCACGGCCGTAAAGCCAAAATATGCACAAACGATACTAATGGAGAGGTAAATAAAGGACATGACAGCATACGAACTAAACACCGCCATTAAGCCACCTTCGCTTTTCTTAGCCGCTTCAATACCATGCGACACTGTCATCACAAACTGATAAAAGCTCACAATACAAACGACAAATAACAAAATTTTAAAGCCTTTAACGAGCAAATCAGAAAACACAACCATCGCTTCTTTATTGGTCGTATTTTTGCCGACTAAGGCCGTAGGAAACCAATCGGCTGCCTGTACGGAGGCTGTAAGTAAACTAGAGGCTACAGTTATAATCCCGCCAGCAATTGATTTTGGACCTATTTTTTTCATTTTCTTCTCCCTATGGTTTAAATAACAAAACAATCAATGTCACCCCGAAGATAACTTTCATAATCCTTGTTGCGAGATTAAACATAAATTCGTCCTCACGTTTGG
The DNA here is from genome assembly GCF_052527395.1 of Legionella pelazae. NCBI lineage: Bacteria > Pseudomonadati > Pseudomonadota > Gammaproteobacteria > Legionellales > Legionellaceae > Legionella > Legionella pelazae. Next base: position 47,970 of record NZ_JBNVZS010000017.1, on the reverse strand, counting down.
CTTGTGCATTTAAAAAATGGCTAACCGCAAATGCACAGGCAATAAACACGAGCACCACCCCAGCAAAACGCAGTAAATTGGCATACACAGAAGGCGAATACTTAGACACTTGGGTAAACGCTTGAGTAAAAAGTGCATTAACTTCAGTCATTAGCCTCTCCCTATATAATCAAGCGCAAGCGGCTTAATGGTTTTAGGGGCAATGGCGGGTTCATTGATAAATTCAATGAGGCTGTTTCGAATCGCTAATAAATCTTCTCTAACACCCGCATGCACTCTTCCCTCTCTGTCGGTAAAGCGTTCAATATGTAGCGTAATTCGAGCATGGGGCTCCTGCTCGTCTTTGGCCTCATCAAGAAGCGGCATCATGGCATTGATTTGGTTAATGAGGCGAACTAACGTTTCATTAAGGGCGTCATTTTGAGCAAAGCTCACATTAGCTAACAGCATTAACCCAACTACCAAACCAAGCCTTTTTAAACGCTTCATTGTTTCTCCTATAAATACTTTTTAAATCGACTAGCCGAGGTACTCATGACTAGTGCGAGCAATACACTCAATCCCACAAATAAACCGGTTGGATTAAAATCAAAAGGCAAGGAAAGCCACACCACTAACACCCAAAACAACGTTTTACGGGCCAGTGGCAAAGATTTGTGGAATACATAAGTTGATTCTCGCCCTAAGGAGGCAGTCCGAATGGCACGCTGATTTAAGCCATCAATTAGTCCTGCAAGGCTCATTAAGACAAATAAAGGCAGTGCACTCAAACAGAGCAGTATTTTGAGCCATAACACATGCAAACAAGCGCCCCCAAGGAGATAGGTGTGCGCGAAAAAGGTCATAAGCGTTGACCCCATGCCAGCAATAGCAGGAAAATTAGCTTCTGGAAGCTCCTCTTCTAGGGCTTGAAGAGGTAAATCTAGCGCCTCTTGGAGTTGATGGGCAGTTTTCTGAGTCTGGCTAATTAAGTGCTTCCACTCTTGTTCAATTGAATCAGACCACCAAAACTCTCGCCTCACCGAGACGGGGCTTAGTGCTCTCACCCAGGTCGTTTCCTGAAAACTTAAGCGCTCAACATGTACTAAGGCTTCCTTAAACCCTAAGCTAAACCACCAAAAGAGCGTCCCTATAAAAAGCACAAGAAACCCAATGACGCCTGCCACAATAAAGGCTTTGAGACTGCGAACAATAAAGTTTGGTGAGCGCTTTTTTATGGTTTGCGATGTCATTGCCATACTCGCCCTTTCTCAATGACCAAAGGGTAATGAGCCTGATGAATAAGCGCCATTAAGGCATCGACATTAGCAGCCATTAAAGGAATACCTGCAAGTAGCTCAAGCGCTGCCAACTCGGCTTGAGTGTCTACATTAGCCACCAAACCTAATCCATGAAACTGCTTTAGAAAGTCTTGATGCGTGCCTAACCATTGTTTTGAGAGGGTATCGTTGCCAATCACAAGCATTGAAATCGAAATACAATGCGGCAGGGTTTTTGTAGTTATTGTGCCTGGAGAGGCTTTACTTGTCATAGGCGCGCCAAAGGCATGCGGGTAATTAGAAGAATGACCTACTTCTGTTTGTTCTAAATTGGGTGCAAGATAGGGTTTAATATCCTTAACGGGTCCCTGAATTTCCAGCACCTTTAATCCATACGCACTACCAATTAATAACGCGCCTGAGGCTACTGCTAAAACACGCATGTTAAATCCTCCCCAAATCAACAACGCTAGAAACACCCTGGCGCGCAAGAATTAATAGAGGCGTTTGTTTGTTTGCAAGTGTTAAACTGTCATATTGAAGCTCACCATGATTTAGGGTAATTAAGCCGGACTTAACAGCGTCATAAGAGAGGCCTGCGCGATGCGCTAAATTCTGAATTGCGCGATTATCTGCTTCTAAAACCAATAAATGAAGTTTGGTGCCAGGATTTTGTACCACCGCCTCACTTAAGGTCATGATAATGCTTCTGCTTGCATCCTCTGGTCTTAAAAATAAAAAGAGCATGTCGCCTGTCGTTAAGGACACTGGCTTATGCGCCATAGGTGAATAAACAGTGGGGTCAAAATCTCCTGACACCACAGACTCGTGTTTAAATAGCTCGTTATAGGCTTTATAAAACGCACTGTTCCAGGCTAAATTCTGTGCCACCTTTTGGGCTTCAATTTGTGCGCTTAGTGCTGCAAAATGCGCTCTTTCCTGTTCATTGCGGGCATTAAGCCCCAAAATATCAACAGGCGTTAAGTGAAGCCCTTCATAAAACACCCCGCTTCGATTGCGCATTAAGGCTAAGTAGCGTTTTTCTTCAAGCTCTGTAAGTCCCCAAACACGCGCTTCATGTAGAGCTTTCTCATTTAACGTCATCGTTTCTAAATCTTGGTCTGATGTCACATCATCCTGGTAAATTGAAAGACCGCGCTTAGCTAAGTCTTTATCCCCAATAGCCGAAGTCCTCGGTAAGTGCTCAGCAAATTTAGGAATCTCTAAAGCAGAGGCACACGAGGCAAACATACTTATTAAAGCGGTGAAAAAGACTTGTTTCATGCTATCTTCTCCTATCCAATGAGGTCTTGCTTAAGGAGCACGCGCTCTTTATTCTTATTTTCAAATTCAATTTGTTGATGTTTAAAATCCACTTTTACAATTTTCCACCCAGCTAAAGAGTCGCCCTTTTCAACAGGCACGGTTTTGTAGTCATACGCAATAGTGGCAACCGCAGTTGCTTGAATACTATCAATACTGGTTACCACAAAAGGGAGCGCCTGAGCAGGTAAGTATTTCGCTGATTGATTGGCGGTTTGCAGGGTGTTGACTGCCTGATTAAGCGTGTTTAGTTGGTTTGATAAACTGCTCTCCGTTTGGCTTAAGCGCACTTCAAGGTGTTGGCTTAATGCATCAGGATTAAATTGCCTGATATCTTTAACCTCCCGACTTAATTCTTTAAGTTTTTGCTCTAAAACGGACAAATCCAGTTCCGGGAATGGCTTTTGGACTGCGGTTTCCAGAGAAGTTAAATGGTTTTGCAGCTCATTTAAGCGACTAGCGACTGCATCGCTTACCGTTACCATCGCGTTTTTTTCAGGAAAGCTTTGCAGCACAATTAATCCGCTCGCAACCCCAGCAACCACGCTAACCCCTAAAACCCAAGTGAAGGGCTGCTTTAAAGTCATCAGCAATTTAGGTAAAAAATAGGTGTTTTTCATGCATGAGCCCCTGATTTTTTTTGAAACTGAGCATATTTAGGGGATAAGGTAAAACCCACTGAGCGATTAAGCGGGTCAATAACCACTTTGAAAATACCTTTGCCTACTAAAACCTCCAGGCCTTCTTGAATAGTGAGCGGCCCTAAATCACGGTCTATTTGCGGTAAGGGTTTCTGAAGGACTGCCTTAAGTGCTAAAGATTGCTCTTGTTCGGGCACTAAATCGTAACCAGATAATGAAAGCCATTGATGAAGCGCTTCTCCCACAGTATGAATTTCAGTATTAAAATGCACTTGTTGGATGGCGAGAAGTGGATTAACTTGGGCTGCAAGTGGTTTATTATCAACTGTGGTATAACGCCCAATTTGTGTTACATCTTGAGCAGATAATTCACCTAAGTAAGCCACCATCAAACCTATAAACAGGAGTTTTTTTAAATCACGTACCTTTTTCACAAACAAGCCTCCTCTGAGGGACTTAATAAAAGCCCCTTCGTTACTCATATTGAATTTATTTTTACCGGCTAATTAATGGCTCACTGATAGACTTTCTTTTTAATCATCTTGCTCACCACTAAAATATTTCTGAAATGACTTTAACTAATCCCTGCTCAAGTAAAGGTCTTGCCTGAGCAAACTTTAAATTAACTTTATCCGCATTAGACACAACTCTCGTTCGGTAGCGCTGATACTGGCTGTCTCTAGATGAGATTTGCGAGGTCATCGTGCTTGTGCCATTTTTCAAATGAGACTTAAATTGCTCATTGACTTTTACGCCTCGCCCCACCCGCTCACTTATTTGAATATCAGTAATCATAGTGTAATTAACATCTTTTACTAAAGAATCCGCAGCCAAGCCAAGGGCACCGCCTGCAAGACCTCCGGCAATCATTCCGGCACTTGAGTTTGTGAAACTTCCAACAGCAGTTCCGGCTAGTGCGCCTGAAATAGCTGAACCATAACCCGCTCCTAGTGCTGATTGGCTTGCTGCGATACTCATTTTGCCAACCTTAAGAACATTGGCTTGTAAGAGATAATGCGCATCCCCTGGCTCTTTCACCACTTTATAGCCGTGACTTACGAGCGTTGATTTAAGTTGCGGCCCAATATCAATCTCCTCATCAGAGGTGTTTTTGACTGAAACATAAATTGTCTTTTGGGAATTTGAGACTGGGTCTAAGAAAATGGTTTTACTTTGTTTAGTGCTTACTTGCAAAGAGCCGTGCTCAAGTGCTGTTTGAGTTGCTGCGCATCCTGTTAATACAACGAAGGTGCTAATAAGAACTACTTTTTTTACCTTCGTGTGATTTGCTTTCATCATTCCCTATTTCCTTGTTAGCTTTATAAAAAATCTTTCGTGTTCTATCCTCTAAAGGTTTTCTCTTAACTTGCATGCACTTTTAAGTTAGCTATTTCCTTTTCAAGCGTGCTAATTTTTAATTGGGCTTTCGTTAAAATTGCTTCAAATTGTTCTCGCGCATGCCGATGTAATTTCGCATCGTTTAACAGCCGTTTAAAGTGAATGACTTCTGCACGGACGTCTTGAAGTTCTTGCTCTTTATTTCTAAAAACAACATTTGTTTTCTCTTGTGCTTTAAAAATTAAGCCAGGCGGCGTTTGCCACTCGCCACGTGAGATGACTATGCCTATTGCATTAAGTTTTCGCCCAAAATCTTGCCCACAGGCGATAAAGTGCTTAGAGCTTAATAAGCAATACTCAATTTCTTGAAAAAGTATTTGCGCATTTGAACTATTTAGCTTTTGAGCAAGTGCATGAACTCGTTTCTTTTGGTTAAGAGTCAGAGTGCTACCTATCACTGAATCTTCTGCTGATAAAAAACGAATGGATTGGTGCTCTGTTGGCTCAGATACTTGTTCATCTCTTAGTTTATTTTTATCAGAAAGAGCAGCGGCAGCTTTTTCCTGATTTGAAAAAGTATCTGGTAAAAGTTTACTGCTTGCTGCTGCTTTTTTATTTAATAAATTATTATTATTTTTATTATTTACTAGGGTTGGATTAGCCGTAGTCGGTTTTCCAGTCGCCGGATTTTCAGTCTGAGGCGTTACCGAAAACGTGTTTTCAGGCTCTGGTGTTTTTTCTTTCTTTGTTGGCTTAGGAATTTCATAAACAATATATTCTACACCTTCAAATTTGCCGCTTGCGTTATTTCTACAAGCTGATTTTGAAATATATTCAGCTTGCTCTAACTCGCTTAAAAGACTTCGAACAGAATCTCTGCCGTTAGTCGAACGTGTTTGTAAGTCAGCAACTCTCACACACCAATCATCAGGTAAAGACATTAAATAGGCATGAAGCCCTTTAGCGCTCCAAGACAGTTTAATATCTTGTAAACAAGTTTTATCAAGGATGATAAAGTTTTGATTTTTTTTATGGATTCGAAGTACAGACATCTTGAATTTCCATTTCTTTTACTTCTTCAATATTTGAATTTAAGACAGTTTGATTTAACTCAGATATCGAGCGAAACCGATTCAAATGATCTTCAAGCCTTAAAGCTGCTTCCGGTATTTTCTTCCTGCCTGATCGTCTACAAGATTCCGTTAATAGCTGATTAGCTTTTTCAGATAATTGAAAAGAGATATAGACCTTAGGATATTTTTTATTGTTTTCCGATTTCAATTTAATTCCCTTGGATAAAAGGATTGTGAATTAAAACATTTTTAGATAACGATTAAACTCCCTACATTTTAGGGTTGACATTAAATCATATTTAGGATTTTATTCTCGATTCGCTATAATTTGATGAAACTAAATGGATATTCCTTACATCTTAAGCCTCGGAAATAAAAATAGAATTAATGAAGTTTGTGAAAAACTTAATAAATGTAATATGGAATATTTCGTTTGCTATATCGTATTTAATAATAGTCAAAAATTTGTTTTATCTAATATGTATCACCTACTAAAACCTTATTATGGAGAAAGTTTTTATAAAGAAGATTATAGTTACAGTGATAAGATAATTACTGGTAATGATTTTTATATTTGTGATAAAACTAATTCGGTTTCTTTAAGTTTAAAGAGAGAACTTGAAGAGCGATTTTCTATATATAGAGGTTATTATACAGTTCGACGGTGTCCTGAATGTATATTTATATTTGGCGCGATAAGAAATAAGATAATTAATGATTATGAAGTTTTCTACAAAAATACACTTTCTAACTTTAATGAATTTTGTCTTTATTTTGTTGACGAATTTGAGGATCTAATTAAATTTAATCATCCTGCTTACGAAAACTCCCTCATTCTTAATGATAAGTATTACAGAAAAAATGTTATATTAAATAGATTAAATAATATAAATTCACTTACTCAGCGAGAAATAGATATTTTGTTCTGGGCAGCAAACGGTAAGACTTCTAGTGAAACTGCATTAATATTAAATATCTCTCAGGCTACTGTTAATGATTACAGAAAATCCTCTATAAAAAAATTAAATTGTTCCAATATTACTCATGCTGTATTTGAGGCAATTAAATTAGGATACCTAGGCTCGTTTAATAAAATTGGAAGCGTTTTAGAAATTCCTAATCTAAACCAAACTCTAGAAAAAAACGGATTTACTACGACAAACATACATTTAATAAATGCATAAATTATTTAAATTTATACAATCAAGATTTATAGGCTTTTTCTTGCTATTAATTGCAGTTATAAAAAATAAGCCTTTGGTGTAAATAATATCATTTATCGTTATCTTTTGATTAAATATTCCTTTTATTTTGGATATACGTTCAAATTTCACGATAACATTAAATTTGTCTTGATAGGTCAGAGGTATAAAATAATCAATCTCTGCTCTGTAGATTACTAAATGTATTTCTTTTTTGGTAATTGTAAAAAAATCTATACCCATTTTATATAAAAAAGTATGTCTTGCATGCTCAAAATAATGTAAGTAGTTTGCATTATTTACAATACCTTGAAAATCACATTCATAATCTCTTACTTGTAACTCAACTTGAAACAAAATTTGATCCTATCTTAAAAATTTTAAGTTATATCATTCATTATAGATGAAGGAAAATTGTAACATAGATACAGCTAAGATGTTTATACAATAAACATCTTTTAGTAAAATAGAATTAATCATCTAAAAATTACTTTTATAGGAGAATTTATATATAGCAATCCAGACGATTGACGTAAAAAATAATGCATTACAGTATCATTTCGCACTTGTTTCTTTACGCAAATTTCTTTCAATAAATTTATTTTAATAATTTCAATTATAAATTGTATAATTTTTTAACTTAAGAACTAAGAGTAAAATTGCTTGGATTGAATAAACTTAATTTAGATAGGAAAACCTAAAATTAATTAAGTTTTCCCAAAATTTTAATATTTTCTTTTGTTTTCAAATACTTAACTAATAGTTTCATAAATGAAACTAGAATAGTGACCTAGATAAATTCATCTAATGCTTCTAAAACTAATGCTTTAAGTTTTTCAGATTGTATATTAGAAAAATTAGACCTATTAAACTCAAATACAAATTTCTTGTAAGTAGGTTGAATAGCCTTAAAAAGAACTTTGTCATCAACTTTATAACTTCTTGCTACATTAAATTTCTTATCATCTTTATTAATTGCCTTAATAAGCTCATTAATAATAACATTTGGCTTTATATGAGTCTTCCTTTGTTGAATTTTATCTTTCAACCCTTTTGCAGCATTAATAATAATTTCCCTATAATTAGCATTTTTTTCTAATAAAACTACTAATGAATATATTGGGTTGATTTTCAAAAGAGTAATGTCGTCAAATAGAACCATAATTTCTTTGTAACTAACAATTTTAGCAGCAGATAACATTTTAGATAATTTACTCTTCTTTAAATCCAAAGCTGAAGCCATTTCATCTTGACTATCAAATAATCCCGCATCAAGTTGCTGCTTATAGCTAATAGCGTCTTCAAATTCGCTAATATCATTACGGTCTTTATTTTCCAGATTCATTAATATAGCGCATTCTCTATCACTAGCTTCAACAGCTTTGACTCGTACTTTTTGTTTAAGGTAGTTACAGGCAAACCATCTCCTTCTACCTGCAATTATCTCCCAATTCTTACCTTCGGGGTCATTTTCTAATTTCCGCGCAAATATAGGTACCTTCTGGCCATTTTTTCGGATAGATGATATTAGATCTTGGCATTTTTCTACATTCATCCACACTGTATCACGATTATGGAATCGCCAAGGTCGACAATCTAAAGGATCTATTAAGAATTCTGTGCCCCGCACTATTTCTGTTTGACTTTTAGTAGTCATCGTTCGCGATGCGGCAGGTAAGACAACTTTTGCATTCTCTAATTTATTTTGATTTTCATCAACAATCACACCTGCTAAAGATCTTCTTTTACGCATAAGTAGCCTCCCCACTTACTACGAACTTACCAGCTTTCTCAAGCCTTTTAACCTTGCTTGGCCACGTTTTCCATACCTCAAATTCGAGCTCTTTGCAAAATGAATTAATAATATTTAATGCTCTTTTTTGAGGCCTTCTAACTTCTAGTGCTGTTTGAAAATCAATAGCAGCATTTCCAATTTCAGTTGTATGTAAAAAATAGTTGCTCATCATATGAAAACCAAATACATCCTGCATTATTGGTAAAAACTCTCTATGATTAGTTTGATTTAAGAAAACGTCTGTTGCTAATATTTTAATAAAATGAAATTCTTTTTCCGGTGCAATCATCTCAATAACATTTTCAATCATACGAAGATATTGTACGGTTGAACTAAATTCATATAAAGCTGGAGGGGTAGGAATAACTAAGGCTTCTGCTGCACAAAGGATATTCATTGAAGTAAAACCTAGAGCTGGCGGGCTATCGATTATTACTAAATCGTAAGCATCTTTTACTGAATTAATACCCTGTTTCAATTCTGAAAACAAATAACTTTTTTCAACTGTAGGAAGATCTTTTATCTGTTCTGCAATTCCTAATTCAAGGTTATAGAGTTGTAAATTAGAAGGAATTATATCTAAGCCATCCCAATAAGTTTTACGTATGCAATAATCTAAATTATCTTTTTCACCTCTAAAAAATGGTAATAGGGTACATTTATCTTCAATATCTCTATCAGGAATATAACCAAAGCTACTAGTCGAAGAAGCTTGTGAATCCATATCAATAAATAAAACTCGATAACCTTGAGTCGCGAAATACTGCGCTACTGCAACACTCGTAACTGATTTTCCAACGCCACCTTTAAAGGTTTGAATAGCTAAAACTAAACATTCATCCTGCGACGCATCTCGTCTTGGGTATGTCTTAAAATGTTGTCTAAATTGATTAATTTGTTTAAGCGTATATCCTGCAATTCTGTTAGTCGTTTGGTTTTTTTCAATATCATCCAGCAACCCATCACTTATCAATTGATTTTGAATTTTCAAGATGGAACTACTGGAACGTCCAACTAATTCTGCCGTCTCTTTTAACGACCACCTTCTTTCTAAAATCTTATTATTGTTAGGAGCTCTACCACTTTCTTCAATTTGTCTGAGCACACTTTCACCCCGACCTATCAAAGCTCGTATATACTCAATCCCTGCTTGGTTTTTCATTTTTATTCCTATTTTTTAAAAATAATGAAATTTTAATTTAGAGGTAAATTATCTATTTATCAACAACAAAATCACAATTCCGCATTTTTTATTTTTATTTGACAAATATTGCGGATTTTAAAGAGATGATATAGATTCTTATGAAGATGGTGATAACTTATTAAGAATTAATAAGAATAGGAAAAACATATGCTTAATTAAAAACAAGGAATATTAAAGAGTTTAGTCCTGATAAGTCGGCAAACTTATCAGGACTTATAAAACTTAGCTTGGAACGAAGCTAATTTTCTACCAAAAATTAGATAGGAATTTTTTATCTAAAATTTTTGGATTCATCCAATTATTATTTTAGCTACGTTCCCTAGAAAAAACAACAAAGATAAGGAAATTATCTATGGGGAACCTTTGTTCAATTTTTCATGAGCGATTTAATGTCCTAAAGACATTAACAAGATGCCCTAAGAAAGCTTACTTGCTCGATCAATTTATATATTGGTGGCAAAACTCCAAATTTAAATTAAAGAACTCTGATTCTATTTGGTTTATGCGGCCCTATGAGGATATCGCACAAGAAGTAGGGATAGGGCTGAGCACTTTAAAGAAATACATCAAAGAGTTTTCTGATTTAGAACTCATTGAAAGGCGAAGTACCTTTTGTGCTAAAAATAGAAATAACAACCCTAATGAGTTTGAGGTTAAGAAGCGGACCTATATTCGAATTACAGAAAAGCTTCTTGAACTGATTAATCAAACTTCATATTTAAAACCTCAAAAGAGACTATGCAAAAATGAGAGTGAATTCCTAACACAAAGTTCACAATTAAAGCAAATTGAGACGATCGAAAAGTCAAAACCGATACCTTCTATATATAAAGATAAAAAATATAATTGTTTTAATAATAATATTAGTGAGACATATACTGTTAATTTTGGTGAAAAGGATATCCGTTGCAATCCTAATAAAACTTTCACGAAAAATTTTAAATACGAAAAAGAACTAGAGGGTTTAATTACTGAAGAGGCTAAAAACCAAATTAAGGGCATGCTTTATAATATTGAGCATAAACACCGTATTCTTATCTCAGATCCAGAACAACTTTTTGCGGAGATTGTTTTTGCAGCAACCGATCCGAATCAATTTAAGCATTGTGAAAGTTTCAAGCATAAATTGAACGCCATCTCATTTATACTTCGAAGTAAACGATGGTCCACACCAAAAGGATTTTATAACCATTCTTACATTGGTTCACTTTTTAAAGAGCGGAAAGACGTTAGAGCACGCAGGAGGCAAGAAACAAAACTAGAACGTGAGCTTTTAGGTATAACTAATCCTCAAAAGGTAGCTGAAATTAAAGCTCGCATTGAATTAAGTGATAAACATGGGGCTCAATTTAATAGGCCAGATGAATCTGCAAAAAGTTTTTCTCATTTACAAAAAGAACTTATCGATAAATTAAAAAGAATAAATCATGAAATTCATTCAGAAGGTTGTTATTTACAGATGATGGAGAAAGATTATAGTGATGGGCTTCCTCATGCTAGTAGGGCGCTTATAGATAGTAGTGCGGTTAAACTCGCTCGTCTTTATGAAGAACAAGCAGAACTTGAAAATAAGTTAGCTATGTTTGAGCAAGACCGATCCCTATGTGCTTAGAGGTATCTTAAATTTATTCACAATTTCTGTGGATAAGGTTGTGTAGTATTTCTAAAAGAGTAGAATGTAACTTAGCTAAGTAGAGGTTAAGACGTTAAGTCATATAATAGTAAATCAATCCATAAAATATACAAAAATTTTAGCACATTAACAATTACAAAGGTATTCATCAATTTAGGCTAAAACCAAGTTATAAGATTATCTTTTAAAGGTAGAATCCCTTTTTTTATCTTTCCCACCATACCATGAAGGCGCATCGCTTGCTGGAAAAGTATCTTTTAGTGTTTCGTCTACCATCTTTTCAACTGATTTTTTGTAATCCAAATCATTTTTCTTTAGTGAATGATTTCTTTTCTTTGTTAAATGATTCATACGAATGCCTCAATTAGCATGATTTAATTTGCCTATTTACTTATTATAACCTTTAACCCAAAGATACAGTTGGCGGTAAAATGGCCAGCTTCATTTGTAAACTGTGGAACAATTCTGCAGGATGTTTAACGATAGCTAAATTTTAAGGTAAGGCTATTTCCCAATTGAGCTCTAGCCTTAGATTGCCTTTAGTCACATAAATAAATAAAATATATATTTACGTAACGTTAATTAAATAACCAGTTAAGCGACTAATTTACAGGCTTTTGGGAGTAGGTTAGAGGTAGTTCCATAACCGGTCGTTTTAATTATGTAAATAATTAAAAGCCATAATACCTTTCTTAATTTTCAGTATTCAATCCCACGCTTTAAATTAATGCCAAATTCGCAACAATCCGTTTAAGTCTATCTGGATTATCATCGACGTAAATAGAGGTTGTGACAATGGAAGCATGACCCGCTAATCTTGATACGGCTTTAATATCGACCCCTTGCTCAATAAGTTTGGTGATAAAGGTTCGCCGCCCTGAATGTGAACTTGCACCAAAATCCCTGCTTTGTCATACAATTTTCGGAACCATTTTTGTAAAGTATTCGGTGTAAAGCGACTTCGCCGTTGCGTTTGAAAGAAAGGTTTATGGCGGGGTATGCTATTTGCTTTTAATTGATTAAGATAGATTTGTAGTGCTTCTCGTAATTTTTTATTACTTAAATAAGCATAACGTTGTTTTTCACCTTTGGTCATGGAGCGCTTAAGACAAATTTCATCAAGTAAGCGGTAATGGCTATCAGCAACATCTGCAATAGTCAAAGAAGCAATTTCTTTTGCTCGCAGCCCTAAGCCAAACGAACAATAGATCATCGCCACATTGCGAATGGCAAATGTACTATCTTTAGCCACTGCTAAGATTCGTCTAAATTCAGCATCCGTTAAAACTTTCGCTTTACCTTCTTTTGACATAATTTTTATCTAAGTTCCTGAAAAGAATATATTTTAACTAAAAAAGGAACTCTTAGCAAAAATAAAAAGAACTGAACTTCAAAAACTCTCGCTGTCATTAAAGAGGTCCGGAAATGATACTTTCAGGACCTCTTTTTGGAATTCTAGGACTTCAATTCTTAATAAAACACTAAGTTTTTACTGATATCCAAAATAAAATAATTTTATTTAAAATGTGTCAAAAACAAGAAACTGGGTTTGATAATTATTACGACTTGAAGAATAAAAATGCTTAATCTTTGATTCAAAGTCTCACTTTCGAGAAGCCAAGAAAATTTTTGCAACAAAGCCCTATATAGTTATAATTTCAATGCCGATACGTACTCATCTTTGGGCGTAATTTCATTTTTTGACGACGATGTTTCTACAGATGGTGTAATTAATGACGCGTTGGTAGCATTACCTTCTACTTTATTAATTGTCATTAAAGGTGGTATAGGCTGATATTGCGATATTTCTGCAGCATGAGAAGTTATTAAAGCTGAAAATGGGTGCCTTTTTTCTTTTGAAAAATATGGTGTGGTTTTAAAATCATGGATAGCAGTATTATTTTTTAACATATCAGGGTTAATTTTACTCTCTATTAAGAAATCATATGTCAAATCATTGTAAAAATCTTTAGTATCTTTCTTAGTAATAATGTGCGCTGTCGTAAAAGTAATCGTACAGGACGTATCGGGTAAAAGGGCATGAATTTGTTCCGCAACACTAGGATCAATCATGTGGTCCTTATAAGATGTAATTAAACAAATTGGAATTTGGCGATAAAGTTCAATATTTTTTCTTACTCTATCAATAGTATCGAAATTATTAAAATCAGTTTTAAAAAAATGGTTCAGTACGTCTAACGAACATTCTGCAACCGTGGTAATATTTGTATTTAACCCCTCATTGTCAACACCAAAGGTTTGTAATAACGAATTAATACTTTTTAATGTCGTAACGGTTAAACTCGGATTAGAACTAATGAACGTTAACAATCCTCGCATCAGGAGCGAATTTGCTGCTTCAGGTGAATAAGCGAAAGCCATAGGTACAATGAAATGTTTAACAAAATCAGTCTGGTCTTGTATTGATCCAGAAAATAACTTTTCTTCGGCAGCTTGCATTTGCGGTAAGGCAGGTGAATTGGCATATTGTGTGCGCAGATAATGACGTGCATATTCTTTATTACCCACACCATTAGCACCAACAATAGATAAAATCTTTTGTATGTGAATATCAGATGATGGTTCCAGCCATTGCGGGCGACATAAAGGGAAGTTCATGGCAACCATATGTCCAAAAGATCGGCCACAAAGGACTAAATTCAACTTCTTAATATTTAATCGTTCCTTGATAGTTTCTACTAGGCTAGCATCCATTTCTGTAAAATGTTCAACCGTATATTCAGTTTGCGGATTTTTGGCTTTATCACTCTTGCCACAACCTAATGGGTCATAAAGGATAAAATGCGGAAGGGGCCGTCGCTCTGCACTAGCCTTAGCTATTTGGGCATAAACAAAATATTTATACATATTTAAACCATAACCAGGGCCTCCTGGGATAACTAAAATATAAGGCTGGCTATCATTTGCTGATCCTGGAATACCCACCACTTTACAATTAATATTGAAATTATGGATACGCAACGTTTCATCTAATAAATAGGGAATGTTTTCTTTAGGCATTTGTGCTCATCCTTGAGAAAAAGGTTATAGGAAAAAACGATTAAGGGTTAATTGTAATCAATTATTGACTTTTTATAGTGTATATAGCACATAAAGGTATACCGATAAACATATGGCTCCAAACGGTGAATTACGAGCAGATGGAAAAAGATTATTAGGCGTTTCCTAAGGTTTTAAAGCAGCCTTTGCGCCTTAATTTTCCTTGCGCGCAGCACTGGCTATAATTCTATCCCCTAGTAGGCCATTAACTATTCCTTACCTACCTTTTTGGCAAAACTAGAATCAGCTAGTTTTATAGCTGCTTGTCTAAGAAACTATACATAATAAATTATCTCTACGTCTGTAAGAGAGGTTTAATTAATCAGCATGTAAATATTTGTCAATAAATGTTTATTATAATTCCAAGTTAAAATGAAAATGTAAAGATTAAGAAAATATCATTCGTTGTTATTGTATAACCCATAAAATTGACATTTCAGTACCTCCTTCTACTTTAAGGACCTCTCATAATTTTAGGTTGTCTTTAAAAAGCGACTTTCGCCTACTTATTTGAGCGCACTTATAAAGGTCAAAGAGAGTATAGACAAAGAAGCTAGATAATGTGATTCTGTTATCAGAGCTAGGTGTCTATTTCTAATACTACAAATAATGTTTCAATGGTTAAAAGAATGGTGGCAAGAACGTATCATACAGCGTTCATCCGTAACGGATACTGAATGGAAAGAGGCCTTTCAATCTTTGCCTTTACTTCGGCGCTTGAGTGATGAGGAGAAAGAAAGACTCAAGCGGCTATCAATTTTGTTTCTTTACTATAAGTCATTGGAAGGTATTGGTGATTTAGAGATAACAACCTCTATTAAATTAAGTATTTCTTTGCAAGCTTGCCTTCCTATTTTGAACCTTGGGTTGGATTGGTATGATGGGTGGGTATCCGTAGTGATATATCCTGGGGCCTTTTCAAGACAGAGTAGAGAAATAGATGAATATGGTATTGAACATATAGGCAGAGCTAATTTAAGTGGTGAATCATGGCAACGTGGACCAGTTATTTTATCTTGGGATGACTCATTGCACCATGGCGAAATTGATGGTCGTAATGTGGTGATTCATGAGTTTGCTCATAAATTAGATATGCGAAATGGTAGAGCAAATGGTTTTCCCCCTCTTCATAAGGGGATGTCAGCACAACAATGGGCTGAAGAATTTAACAATGCATATACTGATTTTGAAACTCAGATACAACAGCACATTCCTATCCCGATAGATCATTATGCTGCTACTTCTGCTGCGGAATTTTTTGCGGTATTCACGGAGTTATTTTTCGAAAAACCTACAACAATCAAGAGGTATTATCCTGAGATCTACGATTTATTAGTCCAGTTTTATCATCAGGATCCTGTGGGTAAAATTATAAAGTGTTCATTTTAAAAATTAATAAGGCGTGTATCGTAAATCCTATAATGCTGGTGTGATCAATTACAGTCCCCCTCCGCCATCTTTCTTCTAAGTCACGATAACTGATTCCGTATTTACAATACTAACGCACGTATTGCAAAATCACTTCGCCATGAAAATGTCGCCATTTGAAATCAGATGGATTTCTTAAACGCATAGAAATGACTAGCTAAATTCGCTTAGTATACAACTATCTTATTTTTGCAACATATATGAGCCATCCCTTATTGCAAGCTAATTTATTAGGAAATTAAATAACGATACAAGGTTGGCTTAGAAATATTAAGCACTTTGCAAATATCGGAAATACCTAAAGTCTTATCCTGATGCATACGTTTAGCAGCCTGAATTTTTGAAGCATCCACTTTAGGACGGCCACCTTTTCTACCGCAGAGGGGATTATCCCAATTTTACAAAATTTAAATATTCAATAAAAAAATCAATTTATAGGTTACAGCCTAGACGGGCAAGGGGTTATAAGCTTGTGATGGAAAATTTCGTACCTTCCTGCAAAGAATTCCAGTTATAGTATTGAGAGTAAACTGCGATAATTAAGACTAACAAACCAAGTGTGCGGCGAAAGTAATTCACGCCACTTGTTATCTCTAGCCATGCCCAAGTAAAGATAAAACCAAAACTGAGCATCTGTAAAAGATAATGAATTTTGGGTTGATTACTGCTCCAAAGAAAATCTAATACTGCGAATATAAACCACAAAATCAGAGGCCAGTTAGGCATCTGAAATAATACGATTCGGCCTTGTTTGTCTTTAAAAAAATCAAGGAATTTATACATGCTATTTTTCTTATTAAATAAGATAAGTAAGGAAGCAGGTTGTTAGGCAAGCATCGGCCGTTTACTGCAAAATCATATCTTACTGGCTATTGCTGTTTTATTTCAACAGCCTAAGCTTCGTTTAATGGAGAATTATTTCAACACAGGTTGCAAAACTTCTAAGTTTTACAACCTAAGTTCCTCGAATTATAGTTTCAGGACCTCTTTTCATAAATTTTAGGAACTCTTTAGGTAAACGGATTCAGGTTTTTGAGGATAGGATAGGGGTGTTCCATAATTGATCTTTTATAAATATGAAAAGCTAAGATAGAAATTTTACATCATGTAATATTAATAGTTTTCCTTTATGTTCAATGTGAACTAATTAATGGATGTATTTCGTTATATTTATGAAAAGAAATTTCCTAAAAAATCAGCTTCAAAAAACTAATTTAAGCAAGGACGATCGTCTTTGAGGTTCTTACAGAGGGGCTTATAAAATATTTTTCTAATTCAGGTATTAAATTTCAAAATTTTAGAAACTTTATTCTAAAAATAAAGGTAGGGGGTAAAAGTGCCGGCTTCATCTAAACTAGGGGTCGTGTTGAATAACCACCAAAGTAAGTAATTATGAATTATACCATTTTAATCTGAATAATATAGCCTATTGATAAGTATTCGTTTCAGTTACAGGATTGATGGAAGTATTCTTTTCTATGTTCGCTTTAAAGAAAACAGCTCCTGTATCTTGTAAACGATTCAGAAGACGGCTTAAATCATCCTGTAAAGCACAGGGGGCCGTCTTGAGAAGTGGCAACCATCGTTTGTCGGCCAGTGAAAAGACTTTATTTGGTCCCAAACTATCACGAACCATTTGATAAATTAAATTTTCAAGATAACGGGCACCTAAAGCATCACAAGTTTTGTTCTCGATTAATTCATTAATCTTTATAGAACAGTTGGAAAGTGCAGAAGATACTCTGTCTCTTTTTTCTGTATTGACAATTTTGGCAATTATTAAACTTTGAGCGTCAGTAATATTAAAAAAGCTATACTCTACCCCTAATTCGTTTTTATACCCCTCTTTATCATCATAATAAGAAGCTTTAGTTTCGCCGCGAACAAAAAAACCAGTGCTTCGACATAATTGAGCTACAGCAGATTCAGCTGTAAACAGTTCTACTTTTTTTACACGCTTTTCTTGTAGAATATCCGAGAGAATTTTTTGCAAAGCTTGGGTGGCTTCTGACTGATGTTCTGGCATATGGAGTTGAATTGACAGGAAGGCAATGTGTGGAATTACAGAGTTATCGGGTTCAACATCAAGAGTTAATAAGGGTTTTTCTTGAAAATAGACAGTATATTGATTATTCGCCCGTTTAACAGTAATAGCGTCGTTATTTATAGATTGTAATGGAGGAATAGTCTCCTCATATTTTAGGCTTGGTAATTTTGAAGCGACTTTAACTAATTCATCATCTAGAAAACGACAAATATAGCGCTCAATGAGATAAAAACTACCACTGTTATTGTGCCGTTGCAACCAGTCAGGAAAAACAGCTTCTTCAGAAAAATCTTTGTCTGCTATATGAAAAGCTGCGAAATTTCCACCACTTTGAGTCAGTTGTATTCTTTTAATACCTGCTAGACGCACAATTTTTTCAAATTCTTGATAAAAGAATTTTGCATAACCTTTTCCCTGATAATTCTCATCAATACCCATGGAGCAATATTCTGCGATATGTTGATGCTGATTTTTACCAAACTTAATTCTTCTTACTCCAACAATTTTCTCTTGATCATGGATTTTATCAATAAGCACATAGATATCGCTCGTTTTTGCCATATGCGCATAATGTTCTCTAAATTCATCTTGGGTTTGTTTAGTAAAGGACATCCATTGAATAATATGATCTTGCATCCATATTTTCCATATCGCATCATAATCATTGGGTTCAGCTTTACGAATATAGGGGTACGACATATTTCTTATAAATTAGGCATAAATGTTCATATATTATATCAAGTAGTACTAAATTGATCAATTATGGCAAATATTTACTATACTTTTGTCATTTTATACCTTGCCTAATTTAGTTTTTTAAAAGGTGCAGCCATGATGGTAAAAGCGCTTGAAAAACATCTAAATAAATTTTTTTGGAAAGGATGTTAATTTATAATTAACAATTTTGCCGGTTCTTCCACCCCCCAAACTATGAGGCCATTTTGCAGAATGTCTAACTACAGCAAATTTTAAATGTACAACTATTTCTAAATTGATCTCTAGCCTTAAGTTGTTTTTAGACACATTAAGAAATTAAATTAACGTGAGTTCGATATTAAATTTTAAGTAACCAATTGAAAATAAGGTCCTTTTTGTTATCAAATTTGGCTGAATTTCTCAGATTTAGTCAAAATTGATTTAAAAGGACCATGATGGATAATTTAGTAGAGTTATTTTGTGTTGTCGATGATTTTGCAGAAGAATTTTTTCCAGAGTTTGAAAAGATTCAACTTGAGTACGGTATAAAAAGATCTCAAAAGCCCTGCTCTCTGACTCCAAGCGAAATCATAACCATAATGATTTACTTCCATCAACTTCGATTTCGTGATTTTAAGACTTATTATACGCAGTATGTCCAAAAGCATTTGGGCCCTGCATTTCCAAAACTAGTAAGCTACAATCGATTTGTAGAGTTAATGCCTTCGATTCTTATGCCTCTTTGTTTTTTTATTCATACACAAAGTAAACATCAAACCGGTATTTATTTTGTAGATGCAACCACCATCAATGTTTGTCATGTAAAAAGAGCCTCTGCTAATCGGGTTTTCAAAGGGATTGCTAAAAAAGGCAAATCCTCAATGGGCTGGTTTTTTGGCTTTAAATTACATCTGGTTATCAATGACAAGGGAGAAATTATGGCATTTAAGCTTACCCAAGCGACAACCGATGACCGTGCCCCAGTTGACCAAATGACACAAGGCCTTTCAGGGAAAATGATAGGTGATAAAGGCTATATTTCTCAAACCCTTTTTGACAAATTATATCAACGTGGATTACAACTTATTACCAAAATTAAGAAAAATATGCACAATAAGCTCATGCCGCTTATTGATAAACTACTATTACGCAAGCGGGCTATTATTGAGTCAGTCAATGATCAGCTCAAAAATATTAGCCAAATTGAACATTCCAGATACCGAAGTGTCAATAATTTTATGGTCAATCTCTTGGCAGGATTGGCTGCATATGCTTTACAACCGAAAAAACCTTCCCTTGATTTATGTTCAAATTTTTTAATTGAGGCTTAAAATAATATCGAACTCACGTTATTTAGAATAGAGATAGCAGTATAAACAAGTCGCCTGCATAATGTTTTTGATGGTTGAAATTAAGTGGAGTCTCAGAAAAGTTTCGTTTTTTGAGACCATAAATATTTTAATCTGTTAGAGGCGGCAGGGATTCTGCCGAAAAGGACCGTTTTGTGACAAATTTAATCCAATTTTTGTTCTAGTATCAAATTTATAATCCTTACTGTAAAATTAATCAACAATCTGATGCTGATCAATATCAAAGGCAGGATTGCACGCAATATAAAGCGTCATATTACCTTCCCAATAATATTTTTCACCAGCCTCAACTAAAACGACATCACCAATATTTAACAAATATTCATTATTATTAATGACTACTTTTCCTGCTCCATTTTGGATATAAACGATTTCCTTGCATTTTTTATTCATTGCATGCTTGTGGTCAGGATATCAACCTGAAATGTTCACTACCGCAAAATCTAGATTTTTATCTAGGGTAGGATATTCCGTTACAACACATACATCACTATTTTTTCGTTTAAGGGATTGCTTTTTATACGATATTTTCATAATAACTCAACTTAATATTGTTCTGTGTATTCTGTTTTACTATTTATGTGGGATTTTAATAAGTTAATTCAACTTCTTTCCCAAGAAAAACTAACCTTTATTTTTTTTCCACTTTATTTCAATTCCAAGCTCGTATTCATCGCTTTCTTCTTCATATTCAAATTCAACATACACATCAACGGGTACATAAATACGCTTTTTGTTTATTTGTATTTGAAAGCCTGTATTTTGCTCAATAGCCTCTGCAATTCGTCGTAATTTATTTGCAACTGCTGATGAGCCATATATTTTTTCCAGCTCTATTGCCTCTTTTTCTTTCATAATAACCTCCTAAATAATTGACAATCGCTCCATTTTAAACAGTATGCATTTGGGTTAAACGATTTTAAAAACTCTTTATTAAAATATAAGTAACACAGAAAGATGGCCTACCTCTTTGGATAGCTTTAACCATTGGCCTAATATAATCCTTCCTTTATGCTCTCTCAGCTAATTATAGTAATTTGCTAACCGGTAACATGTCTATTGATACAAGATAATTTAAGTGCCCAAGTCTGCTCCTTTAACTGAGGTTATACAAAATCAGCTAATCAATTACACTTTAATTTAAGTGAAAGAAGCGTTAAGGATTAGAAACGGTCGTTTTTTGAGACGCTAGTTTATTTTTGATTATCGCCTTTATATTTTATTTTGGTTAGTTTGCTCAGCGTTTCTTTCGTCATTTTTTTGGCTCTGTTGTAAAAAAGTTAATCTGGTAGAAATCAAAAAAATATTTTCCACCGGCAAAACTTAGGAAACTTAAATCATTAAATTAAATTCCCACTTAAAGGGCAAAGATAGCTAACATTTGAATTCAAAATCCCACTTGCAAAAAGTAGAAAATTTTTTGCATCAGAGTCGGACATTACAGGTAATGTTAATGACATTTTAATGCAGATAAAAGAGCAATCTCAAGGGATGAAAATGTCACTCACCTTCTTTTAAACCTTAACTAATTGTTTCTATAACTTAATTAAAAATAGTTATTTTAGAATTGCACTATGAATACTGAACAGCTCAATAATAATGTCTGCTCGGCCCACCTTTAAAAAGGTAAAATTTTTGCAACAGTGCTCTTAAGTTAACTTTCGTAATTTTCATGATTTTGCATTTGCATCGTTTATGCGCTGGGTTAATAGTAAATTTTCCATTTTATCTGCTGAAACTGGTTTTCCTAAATAAAACCCTTGTATATAGTCACACTGTAAAGAAGATAAGAATTTCAACTCCTCTTCTCGTTCAACACCTTCAGCTACAACTTTTAAATTTAAGCTATGAGCTAAAGAAATGATCGTTCTGAAAATTATTTTATTTTGAGAAAAATTATTTAAAAAAGATTTATCAATTTTAAGTATATCAAGTGGAATTTGAGTTAAATAACTTAATGATGAAAAGCCGGTTCCAAAATCATCTAAAGCAACTAGCACGCCGAAATTACGTAATTGATTTAATACTTCTTTTACATACCCTTTCTCTTTATCATTGATAAAAATAGATTCAGTTATTTCTATCTCCAAACAAGAGGGATCAAAATCATTAGTCTTAATAATATCCTGAATAAGCCTTAGGGAATCTGGACGAATTAGTTGCGGTACTGAGAAATTAACAGCTAAGGTAATATCATCTTTAAGCAATCCTTTTCTTTTCCATAGTTGATATTGTTTTAGAGACATATCTAAAACCCAATCGCTTATTTCCGTAATTAATCCTAATTGCTCTGCAACTGGGATAAAAAACCCTGGAGAAATTTGGCCTAATGAAGGATGAGTCCAACGCAATAATACCTCCATCCCAACAAGTTTTCTGGGTTCAGAGGTTAGAAACTTAGGTTGAAAATTGAGTAGGAATTGATTTTTAGCTAATGCATACGGAAGTTTGGATTGAATAGTAAGGCGGTACTCATCTAGCTCTGCCATTTTTTTACTGAAATAAGAAATTCTATTTCCACCTAGCTTTTTAGCCTGAATAAGTGCAAGTTTACTATACCTTAATATCGGCCCTATTGTTGTGGCATCATCTGGATAATGAGTAACTCCCATACTAAATCTCATTTGAAGTCGCTCTTTATCTAAAGCATAAGGTCTCGCTAACTCTTTTAGTAAGATTGGTAAGTGTATAGTTGGAACCTCAGCTATTACACCAAAAATATCCTCTCCAAGACGAGCAAGACAAGCATCCGAAGGAAGATATTTGATAAGACGGTTAGTAATCTTTTTTAAAATTAAGTCGCCCATGAGACTACTAAGCGATTCACTAATAGTATCGAAATTATCAACTGAAATCTTTATAATAAGTAATTTGGGAGCCCCTTTACTTATCATTAATTCTAACTTATCTGCAAAAGTGTACCGATTATATAATCCAGTTAACGCATCATGATAAGCTCGATACTTTAGTTTCAACCCTTCTATTCGTCCGCTTTCAGATACATAGATTATAAAAAAACAAATATAAATTAATCCTAAAATAGAGATAAAAACATAAGTTGCATTATGATATGGATTAAGATAAAGAAACTCCTGATCGCTTAACTCTAAATACCATAACCTAAAAAGTAATATCGTGATAATTAAAAGCCAAAGAAAACCAGTTCGAAACCCACCTAATAACACGCACAAAAAAGGTGGCAATACGAGCCAATAAGTACTTGGCGAGTCAAGAAAATCAATCTTTAATGAAATCCAAAAGAAGAGAAAAATTAGTGAGAGTATAATGATTTCACGAGAGATTATAACAGAAGAAGTTACCCGCATAAGCACTATAGTACAAAAAATAAAAACTATTTCTGTAATAATTAAGTAAGCCATTTCAGGCTGAATAAAAAAGTAATAATATAGGCAAATAGGTGGCCCAATCAATAAAGAAGATAGGGCAAATCCAACTAAGCTTTTTGCATAAGCGTAGTTGACTACATCGAAACGTAATCGCTCAGAAATAAATAAATTATAAAAAAATTTTGTCATAATGACTTAACCATTTCTATAGCTCTCTCCCCCTAAGTCTGCACCAATTTAAAGTATTTAAATTTATTTTAAATATATAGCTTAAACTTATAAAAGCAACAAAAGTTAAGTATAATCTTAGGTATGGAAATACGAGGGTTCAGTCAGGATACGTCTGTACCTAGGTCTTTTTATAGTTAAAGCGACGGTGTTACAAAAATAAAGCTGTAGTATTATTAGTGAATTTCGCTAGTACTTATCTATGCACTCAAGAGTTTTGCAGATATCATAACTCCTATAAGGTTTTGCACCTTTTTACTTGGGAGGGTTAAAAAACTAATTAAGAAAATACAATGCCAAGTTTTATTTTTAAACAAGGATAGTCGCTCCAAAAATTACTTGTGTAGAGGCAAATGTTTGTACTCCATTCGGTTTTTGATAAATTGGATAACCGACTGAGATAAAGGCAGATAAACCATTTTGAGAGTTAACAATAAGCCCGGGAGCTAAATAAAGTATGTTGCCTCCTGTATTAGAATCCAAAATACTATAATCACTATCTCTGTTATGCCAACTCCAATGTAATTCCAACAACCCAGTTGCTTGTAGATCAGATGGTTGACCTGTGTCATTATGATGATGAGAAGTTTCAAATAGATGCGCCATACTTAAATTGCAATCAATTACATTACCTCGTTTCGAATTATGAGCACCTTTATTCATTTTTGTAAAAAGAAAGTTAGCATAGAGAGAATTATTTTTTAAGATTGTTTGACTTACAGAGAGGCCTGCAGCTGGACTAAATGCCCCCGTTCCAGGTTGATGATGGGGCTCGAAGAGCTCACCATTGATATTTTTTATATTTGTTTGTCCAGTCGGAACGTATATACCAACTAATAACGCGGCATCAAATAGTACTGACTGATTATGGATAAAACGCCATTCGGGTAAAATAAGCAAATCACCAAGGCCATTGGCATTACCTTCTTCATGTGTATGAGGTGGTTTAGTAGGATTATGGGCAGGTGAACCATGACGCAATTCAGTTCTACTAATATAAGGAAGATTCAAATTTAATAAAACATCATTCGTAATCCCTATTGCGACACTTAAAGATGATTGTAAAAGATAATCGAGAGTATCAACGTTATCTTTTAGTAATGCAGCTCTGTGCGTTAATTTTTCGCCATTTAAACTTTGAAATTTTTGTAATTGAAAAACCGTAGACAATGCAAATTTACCCTGGGGTAAGGTTTGTGGCGGTATAGTCCAAATTGTTCCTCCGGCACCATTTTCGACAAAGAGTCCTGGGTGATCGGCCGAGCAGACCGATGGCAGGATTAAATAATTGAAAATAATAAAGATGTGGGTAAAATTCCATTTCATGTATTTCGATCTCTTGTCACGTAACATTCATCAGATGATTTTATGGGTATTCAGAAAGAGTTGAAATAAATAATATTACTTTTAGCTTTAAAATTTTCTTTTCATTAGGATTCATGCTTGCCTCTGCCTAGTTCAAGTAAAAAAATATATAAGACAATTACATTTAAGAAAAATTATATGAAGGACTCTCATTTGTTACCAATATTATTATCCTTCGTTTTTTGAAATTCATGCCTTACATCTCCTCGAGTTATGTTTACTAGCTTTTTACACTTATTTTGTATTTAGATAAATTTAAGACTAGGCGTTGAAAGCGTTAAGTATTGTAGAGCTTTCTAAAAGGGCTCAAAAAGATTTACAAAGAATATCGGAACATATAAAAATTAAATTATTAATTTGACTCGATTCAGTAGAACAATTAGGAGTTTATCAAGTTCGAAAGATACCAGGCTATCATGATGAACCTTTAAAAGGTAACCGATTAGGCCAGCGCTCTATACGTCTTTCTAAAGGTTACCGAGCTATCTATACAATGACATCAAACGGCAGTATGGAGCTTATTACAGTTGAAGAGGTAAATAAACATGAGTATTAATGCACGTGAATATCTAGAAAAACAAGTAGGCCCTTTAAGTTTAGGTAAAACCCTTCGTGCTATTCGATTAGGTGAAGAAGAAAGCCAAACTCATTTTGCTAAAAGGTTAGGTATCTCCGTTCAATATCTTTGTGATTTAGAGCATGATCGTAAAATAGTTAGTGCTATAAAAGCTAAAGTCTTTGCAGATAAGCTTGGCTATTCTGATAAACAATTTGTTCGGCTTGCCTTACAAGATTCATTAAATCAATATAATATACCCATGCATGTTGAGATTTCTGCTGCTTAAAAAATTTCATATAAATATCTATATATTTTTGTTTCATTCGGCCTATGCTCCTAAATAATCTTAAAATTGATTTTTATAAATCTTGAAAGATGGCCAAGGTGCTATTCCGAAACAGCTCAGAGCTCTCCGCTAACTAATTCGACTAACTCTGGTCTCAGAAAGGGTCGTTTCTTGAAACCCTAAATAAGACTCAGCATTATCAGATATAGATTATGCTACAAGCTTACAGGCGGCTCATGGTTAAATTGGATGTTCTAAGCGGTAAAATCTCCCATTCACAAATAAATGAGAACTAATAACTCTGCAGACTTATTGTAAAAAAGCTTTTATTTTCAATATACTAATTGCCCCAAAGATTTTCCTTAATGGATTAAGTAAATAACTAAGGATATAAATATGAAGTCATGGTTACCTTTTTATTCAGGAACAATTCTATTTTTTTCAGCGCAAGCTATTTATGCCTGCGGTGCTAATGTTCAGGCCTGGATTTATCCAGGCAATCCTGCTTGTAATGCAAAAAATGAATATACAGACGGCCGAATTATCCACGTTTTAAAACCGGAGTATTTTACAGTGGATGATGCAGGAATCGTTCGTCGATTAAATGTATCTGAAGCTGGCTGTAATGCTTATAACCGAAAAAATATAGAAAGTATTAAGGCTCACTCACAACAACAATTTGTAACGGTGTCTGCAGACGCAAGTTCCATGGTAGCGTTAACTTCGAATGCAACCAAGCGAGCCAGGGCAGTTAATAAATTAGTAAATTTTATTAAAGATACAGGTTTTACAGGTGTCGAGCTTGACTTTGAAGGGTTTGGGAGTTGGACAGAGGCTAATTACCGTAACTATAAAACTTTCGTCATGGAATTAGGTAACGCGTTATGGTCAATCAATGCACAATTTATGATTGATGGCCCGCCGATATCAAACAGCATTGAACAAGGTTATTACAAGTGGCAATATGAAGACTTCAATAATTTACCTGTTAATTATATTGTTGTTATGGCTTACGATTATCAATATGATCATGGCGTAGGTAAACCCATAGCACCTAATAATTGGGTCATTAATATTATTAACCATACTAAGTCCAAAATAACAGACATTAATAAGCTTGTTATTGGTATGCCTTCCTATGGGTATCATGGTGTGACTGGTTCTTATGGAATTAAAATTGACACTCATGCGCAATCAAAAAATTATCCTGGATTTTCTACCGCTAGACTTGACCCATCTTCTTATGAATATTTCTGGGAACATGATAATATTACTTACAATTTTCAGACAACAGACTCACTTAATAGAAAGAGAGCGTTAATAGAAGCACAGGGCATTAAGAATATTTCTGTCTGGCACTTAGGCGGAAACCAGTGGTTTTAATTTTATATCTTTATTATTAAGTTAGGCCATTTAACCTTACTTTTAAAGCTCCTCCATAGGAGCTTATTAAAAGTTTAGAATTTAATGCAGAAATTATAAAACGAACTACTTAGTTGGTAAAACATTTAAATTCGGTATGTAATGGTATGGCCGACAAAAATAGGCTTATACAGACATTTTAAGCTGATTTTAGTTATTTAAAGATAACAATTCTGGAAGCCACATTAAAATTTGTTTGAATAAAGGATCTGTTGATTTACAAGTAAACAATTTGGTATAATCGTAGTAAATTCAAGTGTTGGTATTAGATGTATGAAGCGTAAATTTAGTCCACTGAAGGAAGCCTAAACAAGCGTCAGAAGAAAAAGGAAGATGAAGTAACTGCCGCTGATTCATTAGAAGGTAATACATCTGATTTATCAATTATAGAATATGATTCTCAGGTAACTAGCTCTTCAGGAAAATTAGAAAGAGACTGTGTCTTATCAGAAATAGCTTTGCATGATCTCTTAAAGGCCGGGCAAGTTCTCAGTAATACCGCGTTGAGAACCCTTAAATTTTTAATACTCGATAGGAATGGTATTTTACTTGCAACGGGTGGAAAAGAGCTAGAGAAACAGTTGCAGACGCCATTTTTAGCTCCTTCAGACTCTAAACCCAATAATGATTATTTTCATGCGTACGGTGCCTTTGAAGCGGAATATGATAGTGAAAAAAATGTTCAGTTTATACTAATTCAGCCAGTTAGGGGGAAAGATTCACCACATGGCGCGATACCAGATTGGCTTAAGATGAAGTCTCTAGTTAATTATTTAGAACAACAAGGCATTAAAATAGTTAGTAACAATATGCTTTATGCTGGTGACTGTAAATCTTCTTTATTAGTAAATCAAGTCATACAAACGGTTAATAAGCCTTTAGAAGGTGTTTTTTTTAATACTAAATCGACCATGGCACAAATCTATAAACCTATAGCTCAGTTATCTACAACGTGTGGTAGTTCAACAAAAATAGAAGAGTTAATCAAGAAGTATGATGCTGTACAACAACCGCCTTCTCCGCGGATACCCACAAATATACCTAAAAAACTCTTTCTTTTAGATGCTAAGTGGGATAACGGCGTAAAACTTGATAGCCCTAGCCGGCGAAGGAAAATGGAGCAGCAGTCAATGCAGGTCTCCCCTTTTTTTTCTAGAAAAGAGAGAAGAGATAAAGACGAATCTGATGAAAAGTCGCCAGATATATTTATAAAAAATATATAAGGTAAATGAGACTGCGTGCAAAAATGCCGATTTATTTAAATAGAAAGGCTTTGCAATAGGAGCAAAAGGTGTGTCGAGTTA
Source organism: Legionella pelazae (assembly GCF_052527395.1). Classification (NCBI taxonomy): domain Bacteria; kingdom Pseudomonadati; phylum Pseudomonadota; class Gammaproteobacteria; order Legionellales; family Legionellaceae; genus Legionella; species Legionella pelazae. Next base: position 19,390 of record NZ_JBNVZS010000017.1, on the reverse strand, counting down.
ACCGTTATCATTTGAATGATTTTATTTAGATAGGGAAACAATACTCTAATAGGCGCTTTGATATTATAAGGCCTCTGCTGCAAAAAAATTGAATTTTATAAAAATCAAAAAGTATTTTTCACTGAAATCACAAAGGCACTAAGTCACTTAATTTGATTTCCCACTTAACCAGTCAAAATTACTAAATTTAATCATTAAAAGCCCGCCCTTAAGATGGGAAAAATTTTTGCAGTAGTGCCCAAAATACAGCTCTGTTGCAAAAAAGTTAATTGGGTAAAAATCAAAAAAATATTTTCCACTTATAGAAATGATGAAGTTTAAACTAATTAATTAAATTCCCACTTAAATAGTAAAAATGCTTAATAGTTAACTTCAAAACCCCGCTTTCAAAAAGTAGAAAATTTTTTGCAACAGAGCCGTCATATTTATCTTACTTGGCCATATAAATCTATTAATAAAGTTGACTTTCTTAATAAAACGCTAAGTTTTTATTGATATCATAAATAAAATAATTTTGTTTATTTGAAATGCGTCAGAAGCAAGAATCTTGGTTTGATAATTATTACGACTTTAAGCTCGCTCAAAAATGGCCTAATGAAGCTGTCTATATGGGGTCTTTCTTTGGGCGTTTTGGTAAACTGCAACGCGCACTTACTAAGCTAGATGTTGTAGATGAAAAAAGTTATTTTAATTTGCCCAATGCCAAAAATATTTTTTGTCCTGAAGCTCCTTATCGATCGTCAATTGATGGTGGAAAATGGAGTTATAAAAAAAACCAAGCTTTTTGGGCAGGCGCTATAAAAGCTAAAAGAGAATTTCTGTTGCTAAGTCCATTACATTTATATGAAAAAAAAATTATAAAGGGCCAGGGAGATGGAACAATTAGCGAATTATTATGGCTTAGTGATAATGATTATATTTTTGAAGCTAAAAATCATTTGTTAATTGCTAAACCACCAGCTTATGAAATAACTAATCCGATTATTTATGATTATGCTTATATGAGAACAGATAACAAACTGCTGCGACAAGCAATTAAGAAATTTTTACAGAAAGTTCCATCAGAGTTATTAGATTTATCTTCTAATGCAGAAATTAATCTCAGCTCTAATATGAATGAAGAAACACCAAAACCTAATTTAAACTGGTACAGTTGTAATATCCTATAGTAGATAGAACTAAATCTCAATTTTACTCTATATTCTTTAAGTTTAAGTTCTATATAACTACTTAATAACTTAAAAAGCCATATTTTCTTAGTAAATAATCAATAATTAAGTGTTAATTTTCTAAATTATAACAAAACAAAGTAAAACTAATCCTTTCCATTAAAATAAAAAACAACTTATTAAAGAGGTCATAAAAGAAAGATTCAAGAAGAAAAAGGCTGCGTTGCAAATACTATTAAAGATAAGAAAATTTAAATTTTAGGTAGATCTCAATTGTAAACTCCGAACTGTTCATTGATAAAGGATACTTCAGTTCTTGTGCCACCTAGCCAGACATTGAATTGTCTTTTCCTAAACATGCGCATGATTTCAAGGCCTTTGATAGTGGCATAGGCGGTTCTCATCGATTGAAATCCAAGCGTAGGATTAATGAGCCGTTTAAGTTTGCCATGGTCAGCTTCTAAGCGGTTATTACGGTATTTGATTTGCTGATGAGTGACATGTGGCGCTAAATTTCCTTCCTTCTTCAATTCTTTAATAGCCTGATTATACGCTGGATTCTTATCTGTATTGATGATGCTGACATCACAGGTTGGATTGCTCTTGATGAGTTTTTTCAGAAAGCGCTTGGCAGACTTTGCATTACGCCGATGCGATAGATAAAAATCAATTGTATGGCCAAACTCATCAATGGCTCGATACAAGTATTTCCATTCGCCTTTGACTTTGACATATGTTTCATCGAGATGCCATCTCCTTGAGTAACGCTTTTTATACCGGTCTAGTCTTTTCTTTAGCTCAGGCACATAGTGCTGAACCCAGCGATAAACCGTGGTGTGATCCAGTTCAAGGCCTCTTTCTGCCATCATTTCTTCTAAATCACGATAACTTATACCGTATTTACAATACCAACGGACACACTGCAAAATAACTTCACCATGAAAATGACGCCATTTGAACTCTATGGGATTTTTAGAACTCATTAGATTACTACGCCAAAATTCAGATAGTATACTACAGCCTTGTTTTTGCAACAGGGCCAGTAATTCTGATACCAACGGGCCAATGGATTTTGCTCGAGCTACTAAACAGATAAATAGCCATAATGCTACCGATTAAGACTGGCAATCGATTTGTACCCTTAGCCATTTCTGGGGTCATCCCCAAAAAAATAAGCAGTGGTAATGTGACTACCGAACCGCTAGAAGCCAAAGTATTGAGAAAGCCACAGAAAAAGCCAGCTATTGCTACAATAACAAATTCAACCACAAAAATATACCAAGATTGTTAGTAGATGCTGTTTAGCAGTTTAGGTTATTTGTAGCTCTGTTGCAAAAGTTGAATCCTATAGAAATCAAAAAAATATTTTCCACTTACAAAAATGATGAAGCTTAAACTAATTAATTAAATTCCCACTTAAATAGTAAAGATTCTCAATAGTTAACTTAAAAACCCCACTTTCAAAAAGTAGAAAATTTTCTGCAACAGAGCCCCTATTAATTGACCTATACTAAATTAAGAGTAACCAAGTACAGAGCTTATACAAAACAGGATGTTAATATGAACTTAGGTAATTGGTTTCAGCTTGATACAATTCCAAGCAACACAATTTATGGACATTATGATCTAGGCTTGGTGTTCCTTTCTTACGTGGTTGCAGTTTTAGCTTCTTATGTTGCTTTAGACTTAGTAGGTAGTTTACGTGCTGAACGTCGAGAAAGAGCTAAAATTTTTTGGCTGATTGGTGGCGCAGTTGCTATGGGCGCAGGCATTTGGTCTATGCATTTTGTTGGTATGTTGGCTTTTATTATGCCTATGCCAATGAAATTTGAATTCAACTGGACCGCGGCTTCTTTGTTAGCTGCTATACTTGCTTCAGCGTTAGCTTTGTATATTTTGCAGAAAAAAGACTATTCATTAATTCATCTAGGTCTTGGCGGCATTATTATAGGCTTAGCTATAGCTACCATGCATTATATGGGCATGGAAGGCATGAAAAATCATGTCAATATTCACTACCTACCAGGTTTATTTATACTTTCAATTATTATAGCCATTGTTGCTGCTGAAGCAGCAATCTGGTTAGCATTACGCAGTAATCAAGGTACAAATCGACAACAATTTAAACTTAAAATCGTTAGTGCACTCGTGATGGGTGTTGCTATTTGTGGTATGCACTACACAGGCATGGAGGCTGCTGTCTTTACGCCACTGGCGGGCGGCCATATGCATTCAACAAGTTTACAAATCATTACGACGGATTATTTACCCTATTTTGTTGCTGGAACCACCATTTTAACTTTGATTTTAGCATTAACAGCGAACACTTATAACAAGCTGATTAGTAATGAAAAAGAGTTTTTAAAGGCAATGTTAAACAATTTGGAAGACAGTATTATAGCTTGTAATGCTTCAGGTAAAATAACTGCAGTCAATAATGCACTTCATGAGAAAATTTCTACAAATATAGTTGGCAAAGGCATTGATGAACTGCCTAATTATTTTAGTACTCATTTGCCTAACCATGAGCAAATTAAGGATGAGGATTTACCACTTAAAAGAGTACTAAATGGTGAAAAAATTAAATCACTTCCTTTCATAATGAAATTTAAAGATGATTTAGTAAAGGACGTCATTATAGATGGTCAAGAAATCCTCAATGCTAGTGGTAAAAAACTTGGTGCATTAATAGCCATCCATGATGTAACTGAATTAAAAAAGACAGAAAAATTAAAAAAAGAGTTCGTTTCTATTGTGAGTCATGAACTACGTACGCCACTTACTTCTATACGCGGTTCATTAGGACTATTAGTTAGTGGTGTGATGGGTAGTTTCCCTGACAAAGCCAAAAAATTAATAGAAATCGCCAATAATAATTGTGAACGCTTACTTTTATTAATCAATGATATTTTAGATATAGAAAAAATTGAAGCAGGAAAAATGGAGTTTCAATTAGTAGAAAAGGATTTACAAGAATTAGTCGATGAAGCGGTTGAAGCTAATAAAATGTACGCTGAAAAGTATGGAGTTGAAATTAAATATAAACCTTTGGAAGAGCCTCTCAGGATAAATGTTGACCCGGCTCGATTAATGCAGGTGTTAAATAACTTAATTTCTAACGCTTGTAAATTTTCAGGGAAAGGAAATGAGGTTGTAATTTCAACTCAAAAATTAGATGAAATGGCACGTGTTTCGGTCTGCAATTATGGCACTGAAATTCCTCTGGAATTTAGGCCACGCATTTTTCAAAAATTTTCTCAAGCAGATGCTACCAACACGCGTGGAAAAAGTGGTACAGGGTTGGGTCTAAATATTAGTAAGGCAATCATAGAGAAATTAGAAGGGCATATAGATTTTTCAAGCTCACCAGAAAAGACTATTTTTTATTTTGATCTTCCACTTATTGAAAATGCTACTACTCAAGTATCGTTTAAGGACGAAGAAATCAATCCGAATCTTGATCAAAAATTATTAATTTGTGAAGATGATGAAAGTCAAGCTAACTATTTAAAAGCGCTTTTAGAATCCTCAGGATATGTAGTTGATATAGCGCCTACCGCGCTAGATGCTAAAAATTTATTAGCAAAAAATCATTATCAAGCCTTATTACTAGATTTGATCTTACCTGATCAAGATGGTGTGTCTTTAATTCGTGAGCTACGCGAGGACCAAAAGACTAAAGATTTGCGTATTATTGTTATATCCGTTATAGCTCAAACTGGACGTACCTTATTAAATGGTGACGCCTTAAGTGTAGCTGATTGGTTAGAAAAGCCCCTGGACTTTAGTAAAGTGTTAACTTCTATTAGTAGAATTAAGAAGTTAGACAGCAAAGATAAGCCAAATATACTTCATATTGAAGATAATCTAGACCAGCAACATGTGATTGCAATTATGTTAAAGGAACATGCTCATGTCACTACGGCTAGTAATTTGCAACAAGCAAAAGAAATGCTGCATAAAAATAGATATGATTTGGTTATCTTGGATTTATTACTACCTGATGGTAATGGGGTAGAAATTTTACCTTGGTTAGCTAAATACCATTTTCCAGTCTTGGTACTTTCAAATTTAGAGCTCAGTCAAGATGATGCTAAATATGTTAGTGAAGCATTAGTTAAATCAAAATCTTCGAATGAAATGTTATTGAAAACAATCAATAGCCTCCTTTAATACAAATTAAAGGAGTAGCTATAAGAGCAAAGGATACTGTATGGCAACTGAACTTAAAACTATTTTATATGCTGAAGATGAAGAAGACATTAGAGCAATAGCACAAATTGCCCTAGAGGATATTGGAGGCTTAACAGTCAAGTATTGCGCTAACGGTGAAGAGGTTTTGGCTGCTGCTAAGTCATTTATACCGGATTTACTGCTGCTTGATGTCATGATGCCGCAAAAAGACGGACCAACTACCTTGCGTGAGTTGAGGCAGTTAGATAATTTTTCCTCCATACCGGCTGTTTTTATGACCGCCAAAATTCAAGCGAAAGAAATTGATGAATACAAAGACATGGGGGTTATTGACGTCATTGCCAAACCTTTTGACCCTATGGTGCTAGCAGATGAACTTAAAAAAATCTGGAATCGATGTCATGGATGAGAAAATACAAAATAAATTAAAAGCGCTTTTAACAGCTTATTCTAGAAATTTACCTAATAAAATTGAACAGATAGAGCAAGCTTGGCAAGAGCAAATTGCTGCCTTTAATCAGGAAAAATTTAAAGATTTTCATCGTGATGTACATAGCTTATGTGGTTCTGCTGGGACTTATGGCTATACAGAATTAGGTAAAGCAGCACGAGAATTAGAAGTTTTCTTAAAAAATGTGTTAGATAACCAATCCCTGTCTGCAGAAGAACAGCAAACCATATCTCAATTATTAATTAAGTTAAAAGAGACCTTAACGTTACCAGCACCCAAAGAGATTAATCCATTTATCTCAAAAACAAAAGCAATAGAGAATAAAATAATTTATATTTTAGAGAGGGACCCCTCTTTAGCAAAGGAACTTAAAGAGGGGCTTAGCCAAGCTGGCTACTTTGCCGAGGGGCTGCTAGATTTGAATCAGTTAGAGGCGCAAGTTAAAAAAAATCATCCTATAGCATTATTAGTCGATACAGATTATTTAATGACTGATAATAATCAACGCTTACTAACAGATATCTTTAAGGAACAAAATGCACCTATTAATCTATTTTGTATTGTCCCTAATTCAGAATTACTGCCACGTTTAATCGCTGTACGAGCAGGCTGTAGTGCCTTTTTTCAAAAACCGGTGGATATATTTTATTTAGTACAAATGATTAATCAAAAATGTTACTTTGCAACAGATATTCCGTTTCGAATTTTGATTGTTGATGATTCTGAGTCACTTGGCGAATATTATTCTTTAATTTTGAAACAAGCCGGCATGATTGCTCAGGCAATTTCAAACCCTATGGATATTTTTAAGCACCTTGAAAGTTTCCGCCCAGATTTAATTCTAATGGATATTTATATGCCTGAATGTACAGGCCTAGAGCTTTCTTCCGTGCTACGCCAAGAAAATAAATACAATAAAATACCAATCATTTTTCTATCTACAGAGCATAATAAACGCAAGCAACTAAATGCTTTAAGTGTTGGCGGCGATGATTTTCTTACAAAGCCTATCTCACCTGCTCATCTCGTCTCTGCTGTAAGAACTCGCTCACAGCGTGCTGGTGTTTTAAATTACTATATGTCTACTGATAGCTTAACAGGGCTTCTAAATCATTCAAGTTTTTTAAAGCGCCTAGAACTTGAACTTGATTATTCAAAACAGATTGGTTCTTCGTTATCTTTAATTATGATTGATATTGATCACTTTAAAAAAGTCAATGATACCTATGGCCATCCTTTTGGTGATGTTGTTATAAAAAGGTTGGCAACGTTATTAACGCTACGCTTACGCAGTCAAGATATTGTTGGCAGATATGGTGGCGAAGAGTTTGCTATTGTATTACCTCGAACAAATGCGCAGCAAAGTAAAAAGTTAATCGATGAATTAAGGCAGCAGTTTTCACAGAACTCCTTTAATAATACTAACAATGTTTTTGTTACATTTAGTGCAGGGATTACTCAAATGAATGAAGATAGTGATATGAAAAAAATGATTGAGCAAGCAGATCGAGCACTTTATGACGCAAAACATTTAGGTCGTAATCAAACCGTTATTTTTGAAAGTAAATTGTAATGAATGGTTCTGAAAGAGTATCAAAAAACGTTCTTTTTTGAGATGCTTGTTTATTACAAATTATCTTCTAGAATTTTTACCTTGCTAATTATGCCTTCATCGCTGGCACAGTATTATAAGATTGGTATTAAATTATTATCATAAACGGTCGTTTTTTAAGATAGTATAAAAAATTACTAAATAAGATTTTGTGAAAATATTTAATATAATTTAATAATGAAAGAAAATAGTCGTATCTCTAATTTTTTCTAAACTTATTTAGTAGAAATATCAAAACAAATAAATTGCTATTTTAGAATCTGTTTTATATATCCATCTATAATTAGGTATTAATTAGGAGGGTTGAGATATCAAATGAGTGATAAACTGACTAAAAGTGCGCAAAGCGTCCAAGATGCACTATTAAGTAAAGGATTAGATTTTAAAGTTTTAGAGCTTTCTGAGAGTACGAGAACCGCTGAGGAAGCTGTCTCAACAATTGGATGTACGGTTCCTCAGATTGTGAAGTCATTGATCTTTAGAACGAAAGAAACTAATCGGCCTGTTTTAGTATTAGCTTCAGGACAGAATCGCGTGAATGAAAAAATTATTAAAGATCAGGTCGGTGAAAAAATTGTTAGAGCAGAGCCTAATTTTGTACGTGAAATTACAGGATTTGCTATCGGCGGTGTTCCTCCTATTGGACATAAACAGCATATCGATTTGATATTTATTGATAAAGATTTATTAACCTATGATGAGATATGGGCAGCTGCAGGTACCCCAAATGCTGTGTTTAACCTAACAGGTCAAAAGTTATGTGAGTTAACTGGTGGTACTATTCTATCAATAAATTAAAAGGTTAAATTTAATAAGTACGAAAATTGTGAGTAATTCTAACTTTGTGATCAATATTTCCAAAAATTAAAGTGGCTAGTTTTAATTAGAGTGCGCTCTCAAAAAAAGTTCTTTTTGAAACTCTAGTTCAGTAATGAAAAACTTCTTTGAACTGTTATTATTTTGAAAGGTAAATATTATGCTCAAATGATAATATAGATGTTTTTAATTGTAAGGAGTAATAATGTATAAACCTGGATTTTATAAATCAAATATAGAAGTGAATGGAAAAAAGGCTTCTGAAGAAGAGCTTAAAAATAATAAAAATTTGAATTTGCATGACACCTCCAAGCCTTTAATTACAGGAACGGTCAATGAAAGTGTTAAAATACAACAAACATTCAAAGGTTCTACATTTACCGGTAACGTTGATGACATTCTAAAGCAATTTGCTGTTTCAGAGGATGACAATCACGCTTCTAACTTTAAACCTTAATTTCTTTGATAACATGGGGTTAGTACCCCATGCATTGCTTATTTGAAATGTACACTAATTTAGGGTACAATAAGATTAAAAATAAGTAGTTTATAATAATGAATTGCTATACGGTTGTTTTAACCAAAAAAGTTGAAAAAGAATTAAAGAAGTTACCTGCACATATTGCCATTAAACTATTTGAGTGGATTGAAGCGGTTGCGCATGAAGGGTTGTTAGAAGTTAGGAAAGTACCGGGATTTCATGATGAACCGCTTCAAGGAAAGCGAAAAGGGCAGCGCTCTATTCGCTTAAGTAAAGCTTATCGGGCTATTTATACAATGGGAAAAAATCAGCAGATGGAAATTGTTGAGGTTATCGAGGTAAATAAACATGAATACTAATAAATCACAGGCTGCATTAGATTATTTGGTAAAACTCATAGGTAAAATGCCAACCCTTGGCGATTACCTCTTAGCCATTCGTCAAGGTGAAGAAATGTCTCAGGTTGATTTTGCTAAATTGCTAGGTGTATCTAGGCAATATTTATGTGATATAGAGCACAATAGACGTTTCATTAGCCCCAAAATGGCTGCTGAATTTGCTAATAAGCTGGGTTATTCTAAAAATCAGTTTGTTCGGCTTTGTCTACAAGATTTATTGAACAGAGAAGGCCTGGATTTATCAGTTAGCGTAGAGAATGTGGCTTAGATGCTGAGGGTGGATTAAGGATAAATAGCTATTAAGTTAATGTGCTAAATTGTATTTATCTAAATTTACTTTGTTTTAGCATAGGGCAATTCTGACCAGCACGTTGTATAACAAGGACTCTTCATTTCTCGCTTCATTGTCCATTCCTTTTGAAAGCCTTCTGCTGCCAGACGAATGGTACGCGTACCATAGCGTTTATTAATCGACTCCATAAGTGACATAACTTTTTCAGATTTAGCTATTATGGTGTCTGAAGGTTCATGAAACAAATCCATTTGCCTATGTGCTTTAGGCGCGAGTTCTGCCAACATAATGCCACTTTTCTTGTATGGAATGCCTTCTTTATACAATCGCTTTAAGGCTTGTTTAGCAAACGAAGTCAATTGTCTTACATCATCAGTAGGATTGATTAATCGAAAGCTGATTGATTTGGAATAGGACTTAAGGCTTCGTCAAAACGATTGGTATAGAGAAAGATAGACATATAGTGTGCGACTAATTCTTGCTTGCGAAGTTTACCCCAGGCTGTTGCACAATGATGACTAATTGCTTCTTCAATAGCTATCAAATTAGTTTTTGGCAGACCAAAAGAGCATGAGGCAATAACAAGGCTTTTTTTAGGTTCAATGGCTTCAAGAGAAAGGCATGAAATGCCCTGAAGCTCCATGACGGTACGTTGTAAAACAACATTGAAGTGCAATTTAATCCAATGTGGGTTTTGGCTTGCTAACTGTCTAGCTGTTATTACACCAAATCCTTTTAATTTTCTTTGCCACTGTCTACCTATACCCCAAATATCGCCGACCTCTATTTTTTCTAACCACTCAGTTTCAAGGCCTGTGATATTAAAAGCAGGCACGTTTAATTTTTTCTTAGCCACAAAGTTCGCTACTTTTGCTAACGTTTTAGTATGCCCTATACCTATGGACGTTGGGATACCCGTATATTGTAAAATCTTTTGCTGAAGGGTTAGGCAAAATGCATCAATGTCCTGTTTTGGAAGCAGCTTCCGGGACAAGAGAGAGTGTACAGAAAAATATTCCAGGGTTCGTAGAGTTATTAGGAAGTAAGCTTAAGAACGAATTAAAACGATTAGACGCTAGTGAGGATGCTAGTTTAGAAAAACGACTCTTAATCTCATAGTAAGAAACAAAAAATAAAATAGGATTCATGCTCTAAAGTAAAGCGACGAATACATGTACTTTTGATTAATAAGTCTGATTGATTTTATTAGCAGGCTTAACATAAAATTCACCGGCCGCAGATTCAATAGGCTTATGCAACCAACTTAAGAACTATTCATCAATGGAGGCATTTTTCGTTATTAAAAAGCTATTAGGGCTCAATTTTTCTCAATAAACATATGGAATAGTAGCTTTTTGTTCCATTTCTTTTCACATCATAAATTGAATTAGTGTAATTTTTATGTATAATTAATATCCTTTTTGCAATTATAGAATTCAGTATGTTAACAACCAACGAAAAAGATATTTTAAAAGAACTCGCAACATATTATAAACAATTTAAAAGTAGTAAATTAAGTTGGGCTTCTTTCAAAGACCGAACGTATAACGAACAATTGTTTTTGCAAGCTGTGATAAATAGACCTGAGGTTTTAAAAGCTGTTTTTATGACTATAAGGGATGGCTTTAACGAAAATAATTCTTATGCAGAAAGCACTTCTAAATTATTTGATCTCCTTTTAAAGGAAGGGGAATTGGATTGGTGTGTAGAAAAAGCCTTTGATAGTAAAATCATGCTTGAAATATTTAAAAGTCAACCATTAATAGATGGATTAAATAAAGCATTAGAAGATTATCAGATTACTCAAGAGAGGGTAAGTGCATTATTAGGAACTAGCAATTCTCAAAGAAAGCCTGAATATAGCAACAATCGCAGCCCCCGATTATTCTAAATTTATTTAAAAACTGGCGTTAAATATATATAACGTCAAAATTGGAGTAATAATTTAGAATAGTATGTCATTCTACTATGAAATATAGGGGACAATTCGTCAGTTAAGTCTGATAACTGTGATAATCAGACTTACAGGCCCCTATGACATTGAGAGACGTGTTGAATAAGCATACTCATTCTCTGCAACAATTTCTCTCTCTACCTGCCTAGGTCTAACTGGTGCAAAAAACGAAAATCTATGATTACTACTATCTCTGTTAAAAAAAGAGCTCGTGTTTGATGAAATACTGGTAGAACTAGAATTAGTTCCTTGAGTAAACAAAGCTAAATCTGCAGGACTTGTTGTATTATATTGATGGTTATCGGCTGCAGGGATGAACTTTCGACTTTCCCACTTAAACGTAGCGCACAATTCTATGAGGGAATGGTTATCCTCGATTAGTTCATTCGGAGAGTCTTTTACTTGCAATGAAGCAAGTTCTTTCTCTGATAAGTTTGCCAATTTGACTGCAAAATATTCCCCAGTTCGCTTAGTAAATGGGCATCGGTGTAATTGATTAAGTGTGTTTTCATCCTTTATATAGTAAAGCTTGTCTTGCTCCCCCTTTTTAGATAAAGGTACTTTAACTAATAAAGAATTTCCTTTATCAATATTGTCAAAAGTAATAGGGCAAGTATTTGAAAACGACATTTTATACACCTCGATTGAAAAAATAGTTTGTTAATTTTACTTAATTAAAATTAAATTTTGCTTAATAATACCTCAACTAATTCAAAAACAAAACATCAATAAACTTTCAAAATGACTTCGAATATTATATTACTTACCCTCTTATAAATATTAGGGTGCTTTTGGCCATAAGCTTTTTGCTTGAAACATAAAAAACTATGCTGTAAATAAAAATTAGTTAAAAAAACCCTTTCTTCAAATGGCTGACCTGTAGTATCTCTTGTACCTGTGCTGCTTGTTATTAGTTCCCTTATTAGTTGTTTTGTAGCTGGCTCTGCAGGAGAGCTGATTTCAATTTAATTCACAACAGGAAAATTTATTTCACTATGGAACAATTAAATAATCGCCTATGTAAATCGTGAAGATTTAAATGCCAAATGAAATTTGGATGAGATAGTTAATTTGCCACTAAACTACACAATGCAATACATATATGACTGTTATGACCAGTGATAGATTCACGGAATAAAGTTAATTGAATTTGCCAAGATATATTAATTACCCGGATCAGATACTAGATAAGTCTAATAATGCTAATCAGACTTAATGGAACATCCGGGGAATCTAGCCACTTACTCTACCCTAGAAATTGTCTAATCTTCTGATAAAACGACTTGGGTGTTGTATTTTGTTCGATTAAGACAAAAACTGCTTCGAAAATTTTTGATATTCGGCTCATTAGCAAATACCCTTCTTGCAAATTCATTATAATCGCTCATATCTTTTACATGAATAATGAGTAAATAATCGGTATCACCAGAAACAAAATAGCATTGCATTACCTCAGGTTCTACAGACATTTTTCGTTCGAAATGAGCTAACAAGTCTTCCCTTTGTTTTTCTAAGGTAATATTTACAAAGACAATTAATGGCTTACCTACTTTAAAAGGATCAACTAAAGACACGTCATGAAGAATAATACCTTCATCACGCAAACGCTTTACCCGCCTAAAACAAGGAGGTGCTGAGATACCTACTCTATCAGCAAGGGCTTGATTTGTAATTTGATTATCTTTTTGTAGGATATTAAGAATTTTTCTATCTGTTCTGTCTAACAATTCGTTCGTATGGTTTTTATTATTTAATTTCGTTTGCGTTAAGCTGGCGTTTTTTTTCATATATTACCTAAATTAGAAAAAAAACATTATAAATAGTAATTTTTATGAAATAAATGAGAAATTTTTTTATTTAAATTTTATGTTAGATTATTTTTTCCTAAAAAACTGGAGAAAACCATGATTAACATAAGATTAGCTAATAATGAAGATGTTAAAATCTTAAATGAATTAATTACTGTTTCAGCAAGGGAGTTAAGCCGAAGTGTTTATTCGGAGCAGGAAATTGAAGGGGCAATTAAGTACGTATTTGGGGTAGACACTGAATTGGTTAAAGATATGACTTATTTTGTTATAGAAAAAGATGGAGAAATAGCAGGTTGCGGGGGATGGAGTAAACGTAAAACATTATTTGGAGGCAATCGATTTTCAGGCAGAGAAGAGCCAGAATATCTCGATCCCTCAAAAGATGCTGCAAAAATAAGGGCTTTTTTTATTCATCCAAAATTTGCGAGACAGGGTTTAGGAAGTATGCTTCTAAAACATTGTGAACGTGAAGCATATTTAAATGGATTTACTCAGCTAGAAATGATGGCAACACTTCCCGGAGTTAAACTATACACTACACTAGCTTATAAGGCAGTTTCTAATGAAATTGTTATACTTCCTAATAATGCTCCTTTGAGGTTCGTGCGTATGATTAAAAGTTAGAGAACACATGCTTGTTGATAAAAATTCTGAAAAAAAGGAGATTCCAATAACATCTATAGGATTATTTCTTGGGTTTATGAATGAACACGTAGAACCCTCTCTTTTAAAATTAAGATCTAAATTATAACTTGCCACGAACCGCTTGCCGATCCTGAGTTTCAATTTAAGTCTGGTCAACGTGACAATCAGACTTTTATAATAAAGATTAGGGGCGGATTCAACTCGTTTGCTATTTGTTGCTGTGTATAGCCTACATGCACAAAAGCTTGGATCTTACACCGCTTAGGATAGTCCAAATGCTTGTAACTCATTCAACAACTCCTGTAGTCAATTAGCAGAAAGTTTACCCGCTTCTTCTGCTTTTTTTATATACAAAAGTTGCGCTAATGGGTTGAATCCAAGTAATGATACTTCAAATGACTGCTGAGCAAGGTATCTTTATTGTCTAGTTTATTAAAAAATGAGCATTAAATTATATTCTCTTTTAGATTGATTGCTGCTCCTCTCTTAACTTTATTTGAATTAGCTTTAAAAAAATTTTTGGTTTCTAAATACAACTCATAAAAAGATTTTGAAGATTCTGGTTTAGCAAATAATGTTTCAATAATATAGAGACGCAGTTCATGCTCAGTATTGGCATTCATATTAGTGGGCAGGTCTTTCTTTTTTTCCCATTTATCTACAGCCGCATGAGTTTCATGAACCACTTTTTCTCCAAACTCCCGCAATGGCATAGAATAGTAAGAGCGAATAAATTTTATTTGGTTACCGGTTAATCGATCCTGTTGAACGGCTAACTTAGCGATCACTTCATCGGCAACTTTTTTCACATCAATTTTAGGATGCCAATCACCATCAATCTCAACCATTTCTACCTTATCTAACATAACAGGAAAACCAAGCCCATCATATAAATAATTTTTTTCAATTTTGGTTTTCATTCAATCTCCCCCTGACCAATTCTAATGACAGTAATGATTGGCATTAAATCATCTGTAAAGGTAATAATTACTCTTAGTTTATGACCGTCTATATCATAACCTTCAATACAATATTTCCAATCTTGCGCTAAATCAGGACTTAATAGAGCTTCATAACTATCTTTTACCTTATTACGCTTTCGTCCGTATCCTTTTTTACCTGATAAAAGATAGATAACGTCTAACTCATTTATATTTCTTTCTTTAAGCCGCTGCTTAGCATGTTTTAAAAAAACATATTGGCCTTGCCTAATTTTTTCCTCTATCAAAGAAAACAATTCTTTATCTGTTTTTTTTATTGGCTTTAAAGGCACAATCGGTACTCAATATATTCTTATTAAATATTATAAGCTTTGTAAACTCAGTTTACAAGAGTATAGGCTATAAAAAGTAGTTTTTAATTTAATTTACAAAATCAGGTTATGATTTTTAAGAATAAGGTGATTTTGTAAATTCTAGTGGTTAACTTTATTTATTAAATTAAAATTCAATTTACTAAATAAATTAATCAAAAAATGATCTTAAGCGCTTGGAATGGGCCCTATAGGTATATATTTGGGGCAGTCAGGGTGCTTGTGCAAATGGATCACTTCACTTTTAAAACAGGCCTGCAGCCCTTGCCACATATGGATTTCTGCCTATTATCATAGAAATAATTTTAGATTGCGGGCACACCCTAATTTATTTTATTGTGATGTAACAAGCTATCCATAGCACCATAATCTACTTCACGGTTATAAGCTCGTTCTTTCACCGACCAGAAAAATCTAAATGGATGCGAGCATGGGTTATTCGAAGGTACTTCTACATCATACGTTAACTTCGCCCCATATTTTATAAGAATAGCGGCAACCCCCGATCGGCCATATTCAATTGCTACTTCTAAAGGAGTTTTATTGGTATTCCAGCTATCTTTTACATCAAGGTTAACACCATTTTGGCACAAATCTTCTGTTAATTCCTTATCATCAAGAAGTACTGCATATGTAATAGCATGTTCAGCAATATATCTATTAAATCCTGTTGTTACTATATCAAACTTATGATCTATTGGAAGATCGCCATTTATACTATCCTCCAAGGACCAAAATGTTATATGCGGCTCTAAAATCGAAATTGAGCGGGGAGATAAATGTTTAAAATTAGCCATATATATCACCATATTAATGTTATTAAAAATATTGTCCTAGCGACCCTTGCACTCCAGGTTAATACACCGATAAAACACTGATCGGCTAACTTTCATCGTTTCATAAATTTTCTTAGCCACTCTTTAATGTAAACCCTTAGATGGGAGTAATCATACCGAGGTATCATGAGCACGCAATAGCCATGCGCTTAGAAATAAAATGAAAAAAGATTAATGAATTATTTTTATAATGAGGTTTTAAGCAATATTCTTTTCATATAGCCACCTTTTAAAGGTGGCTAGTTTTGCTGAACTATAAAATTTAAGACAGGCTAAAGTATACTAAATTAATCGTTCATTTTTTTAACCAATCTATCATAGCAATTATGAAAAAATCAGGTTCTTCAAGACACAGTGATATTTTAGTGTCAAAAAACTTTATTTTAATGTATTAGGATAGGCGGAATCTAATAGAGGGTTTATGTCTTAGTTTTCCCTTAAAAGGTATTAAATGAGCGCAAAAATGTGTCTCTACTCCAAAACATAAGAATTAAATCTGATAAACTCGCTAATTAGACTTAGAGTCTAAAAGTACCTTTGAATAAAGATAACTCAAAAGCTTACTCGAGTTTTTTCCTAAAAAAATAAAATTTACTATCTCCCTCATAACCATTATAAAAATGCTCAATTTTATATTCCATTTTTTCGTAAAAACTTTTAGCTTGCCAATCGAATGTATCAACTGTTATATAACGGCAATTGTTTCTTTTAGCAAAGGATTCTGCTTTTTCAATTAATTGTCGTCCCAGCCCTTTGCCTCTTTCTGTTTCAGCAACCCAGAGTAATTTAATATATAAAACGCCATACATTAAGACGCCTGTACAACCAGCTATCAAGTCTCCAGAATTATCATGTGCCATAAATCCAAACGGTTCAAAAGAGGTGATACCAATAGTTTGCTTTGCATGTCTCTCCAACCCGCCATGAATAATTTCAATTTCTTTTGCTGAGGGTTGATCTGTAAAATTAATTGTATAACTCATTTTTATTCTCTTCTTGTCTGGCGGATTCAACTCACCAACACAACAATTGTGAGTCTGTATTGTTATTAGGATTTTTATTTATATTTTGATACTCAATTTTATCTATGATGAAATTCTCATATTGTTTGAAAGATGGGCCATAGGAAATTGCCAAAGCAGCCTTTAGCAATTTTTCAATACTATCTAATTGTCCCCCATCGCAGGATTTTTTTTCCTGAAATAGCAGAATGGCTTGTCTTCTGTAGGGATTTACTGTGAGGAAAGATGAGAATCTACTACCAGGGTGTACATCATGAAAATATTCTTTTAAGATAGCATGCGCTTTGTTAATTTCATCTCCTTCAGTATCAGACCAAATCTTCTCCAATTTTTCTATCATTCATAAATCTCCAGATTGACTCCACACATAATTTAATATTATTTGGACAGAAAGAGTACATTGACTTCATTATGGCTTCAATAGGGCAATTTTTTGAGAATTAAAAATAGTTACTGTATTACTTAACATGAATTGCATCTGATATAAATGACAAACCAACGCTAAATCATAAATCTTTAGTGAAATATCTTTTGACATCTATGGCATCTTTATACCCACAGGATGAATAAAAATCATGTGTCCCTATTTCTTTTCTATGAACTCCACTTGTAACTTCAATAAAATTACAGTTTAACTTCTTTACAGTATTTTCAGCATAACTAATTAGTTTCTTGCCAATCCCTTTTCTACGGTAATTTTGGTCAATGACCAAAGATACAATTCTTGCAAACCGGCCTTCTCGATGAAAGTAATCTGAAACGATAATGGAAATCGAACCAATAACTTTATTATCCAATTCAGCAATAAAAGAAAAATATAATGGATTAGAATTATATATTTTTAAACGCTCAATAATTGAGTCAATTAAAATTGGATAACCGAGTTGTTGCATTAAATTAGCTATTGTACCAGCATCATTAACTTGAGCATCTCGAATATATACCTCACACATATTGACTCCAAATTAGTCTAATTAGTCTAATTGATTTAAATTTTTGGGAATTATAGTCACGCTGAATAGAATCTCATATGGTTATTTATTAAATTCACACGAATATGTCAATTTGAGTGTACAAGCGTTCATTGGTCCAATTTAGATAATGAGTCTAAATCTATGAGTAACATGAATGATAAATTATAGCCTTTTACATATAAATACACTGTCCTAAAGAAAAGTCAGGCTTATATTATAGGTAAAGCCTAACTTGATTTCTTAAATGCTGACAATTCCAACCTACGAAAAATCAATATGAAACCCCAACTGGTTCCCATAACAAACCAAGTTAATCTGATTAGACCAGTCATCAAAATTATGACTAATATTTGCAATATCTTTTTAATTAAAAGCTAAGCCACAAAGCTATTTCTAATAGGCGCCTTTACTTTGTAGGGGAATGTTAGAGACCTTACCCTTCACATCTTAAATATACATACATAAAATTCTGTTTTGATGTATTTATGTGTTTAGATGAATTACGTATTTTTTATGCGCTATAGTATAAGTAACATTACATAATCGAGGGTAATATGGTAGATATTATTAATCTTAATAAAAAAAGAAAATCTAAAACTCGCTTAGAAAAAGAAAAGAAATCATCTGAAAATCGTATTAAATTCGGACGGACAAAAAAAGAAAAGCAAATAAATAGACAAAACAATGAACGTAACGAACGATACCTGGATGCTCACAAGTTAGATAAAGAGAAGAAATAAAGAATACGATTCTTCTGATAAAATAGTTATTTTCTTTAAGATCTAATTTAAGCTAATCAGCCTTTTCTTTTACTAAGAAAAATATTATCTAGGTAAAAAGTCAAATCACTTCAACTTCTTCAGCTTGTAAACCTTTTTTGCCTTGTCCAACTATAAAACTTACTCGCTCCCCTTCAGATAAGCTTTTAAATCCAGTTGTTTGAATAGCACTGAAATGGACAAAATAATCTTTTCCGCTGCTTTCAATAAAGCCAAATCCTTTGTCTTCATTAAACCACTTTACTTTTCCCTATATCTTGTCTGCCATGCTGCCATCACTTAACTATGAAATATTTAGTTTAACTTTAACAGTTATTTTAAAAAATCCAAAGATAAAAGTAAGGGCTGGTATAGCCTCTATTTTGAAACCATCTTAACCATTACCGCTTAGGTAAAAATTTTTGGTTAATTGCCTGACAAAAATGGTCCTGGTTATATTAATTATCCTGAATTAAAATTTATTTAAACAACTACCAAGTTCTATCCTGTTTCGCTAATTTCGTATAGCCTTAGCAATGAAAATGCCCATTATACGAAAGCTTTCGTCTATTTCTTTTAATTTTATTTTTGCCGCTTGAAATGTAGTACCTGTTGTTAAGATATCATCAAAAATAAAAATCTTTCTATTTTTTAGATGTTCAATG